>NZ_JBSFTC010000004.1:79973-152965 GCF_053590415.1 Nonomuraea sp. NPDC003201 | reverse complement strand
CAGCGGTGGACCCTCGGCATGAGGGCCGCCGACACCGACACCGCCGCCCTCGTACGCACCCGCTCCGACGCCATCCCCAACCCCCTGGAATGGACCCACGTCGCCGGCGTCTACGACGCGCTGGCCGGCGAGCTGCGCATCTACATCAACGGCCAGCTCTCGACCACCACCATCACGTCCCACGCGAGCGCGTGGAACGCCACCGGCCCGCTCCAGCTGGGCCGGACCAAGACCGCGGGCGCCTTCACCGGCTACTGGCCGGGGACCGTGGACGACGTCCGCACGTATGACGGCGTGCTGAGCACCGAGCAGATCGCTCAGCTGGCCGCCCAGTAAGACCCGCTCGACACCGCCGGTAATACGACAACGGGTGGGTGGGCCCGAGGCCCACCCACCCGTCATGATCCGGCGTGTTACGCCTTCAGCCAGCTCATCATCGGACGCAGCTTGGCACCCGTCTTCTCGATCGGGTTCTCGGCCAGCTCGTCGCGGTGACGCTGGAACTCCTTCTGGCCGCCGTCGAACTCCTCGACGAGCTGCCGCGCGAAGGTGCCGTCCTGGATCTCGCCCAGGATCCGGCGCATCTCCTGACGGGTCTCGTCGGTGATGACGCGCGGGCCGCGGGTGTAGCCGCCGTACTCGGCCGTGTCGGAGACGGACCAGTACATCTTCGAGATGCCGCCCTCGTACATGAGGTCGACGATCAGCTTCATCTCGTGCAGGCACTCGAAGTAGGCGACCTCGGGCTGGTAGCCCGCCTCGATGAGGGTCTCGAAGCCGGCCTTGATCAGCTCGGACACGCCGCCGCACAGCACGGCCTGCTCGCCGAACAGGTCGGTCTCCGTCTCCTCGGTGAACGTCGTGCGCAGCGCGCCGGCGCGGGTGCCGCCGATGCCCTTCGCGTACGACAGCGCCAGGTCCAGCGCCTTGCCCGAGGCGTCCTTCTCGACGGCCACGAGACACGGCACGCCGCGTCCGGCCTCGAACTGGCGGCGGACGAGGTGGCCGGGGCCCTTGGGGGCGACCATGCACACGTCGACGCCCTCGGGCGCCTCGATGAGGCCGTAGCGGATGTTCAGGCCGTGGCCGAAGAACAGCGCGTCGCCCTCGACCAGGTTGGGGGCGACGTGGTCGGCGTACAGGTGGCGCTGGATGTGGTCCGGCGCGAGGATCATGGTGAGGTTGGCCTCCTCCACCGCCTCCGCCGGGGTGACGACCCGCAGCCCGTCGTTCTCCGCCTTCTCACGGCTCTTGGAGCCCTCCGGCAGGCCGACACGCACGTCCACGCCGGAGTCACGCAGGGAGAGCGCGTGGGCGTGGCCCTGGCTGCCGTACCCCAGCACGGCCACGTGGCGCCCCTGGATGATCGACAGGTCGGCCTGGTCGTCGTAGTAGATCTCGGTCACTTGCTAAAACCTTTCAGGCGGTACGGTCCAGTGCCCTGAGGGACCGGTCGGTGATGGAACGGGCGCCGCGGCCGATGGCCACCATGCCCGACTGAACGAGTTCTTTGATCCCGAACGGCTCGAGGACCTTGACGAACGCCTCGAGCTTGTCGGGGGTGCCGGTGACCTCGATGGTCACGGCGTCGGCGGCCACGTCGACGCAGCGCGCGCGGAAGAGGTTGACCAGCTCCAGCACGTGGGAACGGTTGTCGGCGTCGGCCTTGACCTTGATCAGCATCAGCTCGCGCTGGACGGACTGCGACGGGTCGAGCTCGACGATCTTCAGGACGTTCACCAGCTTGTTGAGCTGCTTGGTGACCTGCTCAAGCGGCAGCTCCTCGACGCTGACCACGATGGTCATGCGCGAAATGTCGTCGTGTTCGGTCGGCCCCACTGCCAGCGAGTCTATGTTGAAGCCCCTTCGGCTGAACAACGCGGACACGCGAGCCAGTACGCCCGGCTTGTTCTCGACAAGCACCGACAGAGTATGCCTACTCATCCTCGTTCTCCCACTTGGGCGCCATGTCACGGGCGATCTTGATGTCGTCGTTGCTGGTGCCCGCCGCGACCATGGGCCAGACCATGGCGTCCTGGTGGACGACGAAGTCGACCACGACGGGCACGTCGTTGATCTCCATGGCCTTCTTGATCACGGCGTCCACGTCCTCGGCACGCTCGCATCGCAGGCCCACACAACCATAGGCCTCGGCCAGCTTGACGAAGTCGGGGATGCGGCGGACCGTCTGCAGGTCGGTGTTGGAGTAGCGCTGGTCGTAGAAGAGCGTCTGCCACTGGCGGACCATGCCGAGGTTGCCGTTGTTGATGACGGCGATCTTGACCGGCACACCCTCCAGAGCGCAGGTGGCCAGCTCCTGGTTGGTCATCTGGAAGCAGCCGTCGCCGTCGATGGCCCACACCGTGGATTCGGGGCGGCCCATCTTGGCGCCCATCGCGGCCGGGACGGCGAAGCCCATGGTGCCGAGGCCGCCGGAGTTGATGAACGTGCCGGGGTTCTCGTAGTCGATGAACTGCGCGGCCCACATCTGGTGCTGCCCGACCCCGGCCACGTAGTACGTGTCGGGCCCGGCGATCGCGCTCAGCCGCTCCATGACGTACTGGGGCGCCAGCGTGCCGTCCTCGTACGTCTCGTAGCCCAGCGGGTACGTCTGCTTGTAGCCGTTGAGCGTCGTCCACCACTCGGTGTAGTCGCCCTTCTGGCCGGACGCCTGGATCACGGCGAGCAGGTCGCCGATGACCTCCTTGCAGTCACCCACGATCGGCACGTCGGCGTGGCGGTTCTTGGAGATCTCCGCCGGGTCGATGTCGGCGTGCACGACCTTGGCGTACGGGGCGAACGACGCCAGGTTGCCGGTCACCCGGTCGTCGAAGCGCACGCCCAGCCCGATGAGCAGGTCGGCCTTCTGCAGCGCGCCCACGGCCGACACGCTGCCGTGCATGCCCGGCATGCCCATGTGCTGCGGGTGGCTGTCGGGGAACGTGCCGCGCGCCATCAGGGTGGTGATGACGGGGATGCCGGTCAGCTCGGCCAGCTGCAGCAGCTCGGCGGAGGCATGCGCCTTGTGGACGCCGCCGCCGACGTACAGGACGGGCCGCTTGGACTCGGCGATCAGCTTGGCGGCCTCGCGGATCTGCTTGGAGTGCGGCCTGGTGACCGGGCGGTAGCCCGGGAGCTGCATGGTCGGGGGCCAGCTGAAGGTGGTGTCGGCCTGCAGCGCGTCCTTGGAGATGTCCACGAGCACCGGGCCGGGACGGCCGGTGGAGGCGATGTGGAAGGCCTCCATGATCGTGCGGGGGATGTCCGCGGGGTCCGTGATCAGGAAGTTGTGCTTCGTGATCGGCATGGTGATGCCGGAGATGTCGGCTTCCTGGAACGCGTCCGTGCCGATGGCCGCGCTGGCCACCTGGCCGGTGATCGCCACGATCGGCACCGAGTCCATGTACGCGTCGGCAATCGGCGTCACCAGGTTGGTGGCACCGGGACCGCTGGTGGCCATGCACACCCCGACCTTGCCGGTCGCCTGCGCGTAGCCCTCGGCCGCGTGACCGGCGCCCTGCTCGTGGCGTACGAGCACGTGCCGGACCTTGGTCGAGTCGTAGAGAGGATCGTAGGCCGGCAGAATGGCACCGCCCGGGATCCCGAACACTGTGTCGACTCCAACGTGCTCCAGCGCCCTCACCAGGGCCTGTGCACCTGTCATCCGTTCGGTCATCGGCTCGTTCCTTGCGTGGCTACTCGCTTAAGGACATAAAAAATGCCCCTTCCCACCGGGACGGCGGGTCTGGGGCGGCGCGCAGGTCGTCGTGCTTCGCTATCGGCCTGCGCGCCGGCGAAGTACTACGAGAATCTCACTGCGAAGCATGACCTACACCATAGCCGCACTGAATGCTTTGGTGCCAACTTCGTGGACACATGTCTCAAACAGTGAGACTCGTACGCATCAACGAGTCGACTCCGCGCGCCGCCATCGGCCGCGCGACCAGGAACCCCTGGCCCTTCGTGCACCCCATCCGCTTGAGCAGATCGAGCTGTTCGGGACGCTCTATCCCCTCTGCCACCACGATAAGCCCGAGGTCGTGGCCGAGCCGGACGATGGTACGGGTGAGCAGGGTCAGCGTGTCGTCATTGCCCAGCCCCGACACGAACGACGGATCGATCTTGATCATGTCCACCGGGAGCTGCCGCAGGAACGCGAGCGACGCGTAACCCGTGCCGAAGTCGTCGATGGCCAGCCGCACCCCGAGCGCCCGCAGCTCCGACAGCCGCTTGATCGTCTCCTCGGCGTCCTCGACCAGCATCTCCTCGATCACCTCAAGGGTGAGCGCGGAGGCCGGCAGCCCGCTCTCGGCCAGCGCCTCCTCGACCGTCTCGACGAACCGCGGCGCGGTGATCTGCCGGGCCGACAGGTTGAGCGACAGGCCGATGTCCCAGGACGAGGCCCGCCAGGCGGCCACCTCGCGGCACGCCTCGCGCAGGATCCACTCCCCCAGCGGCACGATCAGCCCGGTGTCCTCGGCCGGGCCCAGGAACTGCTCGGGCGGCACGAACACCGACCCGCGCCACCACCGCACCAGTGCCTCGACCGAGGTCACCCGCGAGGTGGCCAGGTCGACGATCGGCTGGTACTCGATCGCGAACTGCTGCTCGATCAGCGCCCGCTGCAGGTCGGCGGCCAGCTCCAGCCGGCGCACCACGTCGGCGTGCATCTGCGCGGCGAACACCTCGACCCGCCGCCCGCCCAGCTCTTTGGAGCGCGCCATCGCGACATCCGCGTTACGGATGAGGTCTCCGGCCGGCATGTCGTCCTCGGTGAAGGCCACGCCCACGCTCGCGGTCAGCGCCACGTCGCGGTCGGCGACGCGGAACGGCTCCTGCGAGACCGCGCCTACGAGCCGCTCGGCCAGATCGACCGCGACCTGCGCGTCACCGCCCGTCTCCACGAGCACCGCGAACTCGTCGCCGCCCCACCGGGCGAGCGTGTCGTCGGCGCGTACGGCGCTCCGCAGCCTGCGCGCGGCCTGCCCGAGCAGGTAGTCGCCGCTGGCGTGGCCCACCGAGTCGTTGACCGAGGTGAACCCGTCGAGGTCGAGGAAGATGACCGCGACGTTGGCCGCTCCGGTGCCGGAGGTGCGCCCCGAGAGCACCTCGCGGGTGCGCTCCTCGAAGTAGGAGCGGTTGGGCAGCCCGGTGACGCCGTCGTGGAAGGTCAGGTGGGCGACCTGGTTGCGCAGCGCCTCCTCGTCGCTGACGTCCCTGGTGGTCACCAGCAGCAGCTCGTCGCCGCCGACGTGGCGGGTGGCGACCGACTCGGTGGGCCGCCACGTGCCGTCGGCCGCGCGCACCCGGCAGGCGATCAGGCAGGCGCCGGGCGCGGCGTTGTCCTCGTCGAGGTGCATGGCGCGCAGCGCGACCTGGATGCCGGGGACGTCCTCCGGGTGGATGTAGTCGAAGATCGACCCGCCGACCACGTCGTCGGGGCGGTAGCCGTACGTGACCTCGACCCCGGCGTCGATCTCGCGGACCAGGCCCTCGTAGTCGCAGAGGAACACCACGTCGCCGGTGCTCTGGGCGAGCTCCCTGAGCTGCCGCTCACCGAGCTTGACCAGGCCGCGCAGGCGCATGTTGGTCGCCGAGACGAAGAACAGGCGGACGATCAGCAGCAGCACCACGGAGACCGCGACCACCACGACGCCGGTCACGGGCCGCTCGGCCCCGCCGCCCACCAGGTGGGCGAGCAGCGTGCAGGCGGCCACGGCGACCAGCCCCAGCGGCACCAGCGCGACCACACCTCCCACGGCGGATCTGCCCGCCGCGCTCGGACGCGGCCCCCACGGGATGGCGGCGAGCAGCAGGAACGCGACAGGCGCGAGCATGACGGTCCAGATCTGCGGATCGCCGCCGTCGAGCCTGGCGACGCCGGCCGCCAGGCCCGCCACGGTCATGGTGGCGAGCACGCCCACGCCCGCCAGGCCGAGCGGCCAGGAGGAGGCCCGGCTCGTCAGCACCGACGGGATCACGGCGCACGTCACCAGCAGCGCGATCATCGGCGGCAGCATGACCAGCGTGAACGCCGCCGGGTCCGCCGCGTCGTCGTAGACGTGCCGCAGCGCGGCCACCCAGCCGATCAGGAAGAGCGAGGCGGCGCACAGGTAGGCGTCGGTGACATGCCGTAAAACGACCCTGGCCGGGAATCTGCGGTCGGCGGCGATCAGCGCGCCTCCCGCCGTCACCACGGTGCCGAGCAGCACGAACAGATCGGCGAAACTGACCAGGAAGCTCTCGGCGAACGGGCGCAACGCCACGCCGGCGGCCCAGATGACGGCTCCGCCGCCCATCCAGCGCGCGCCCAGCGCCGTCGGCCGGTGCCCGGCCGACTTCACCGAGGCGAACAGCAGCGAACCGGCCGCGATCAGCGCCGCCAGCCCGCCGGCGACAGCGCCGGTGAGCAAGGCCTCACCGCGTACGCCGAGCGCGGCGGCGAAGGCCACCGCGCCTGCCGCCGCCGCGGCGGTCAGCGGCACCCGTGGATCACGCCAGCGGATCACAGTCGTTGCCCATCCCGTCTCGAACCCTGCACCTGCGACCGCCGAAGCCCGGTCGATCACTTCGCCAGTGTGTGCGCTCGTGGGTGCGCGGGTGGTGACAACGCCGATGTCGTCACCGATCTGATAACCACACAGACCAATTTCCGCCAAGAGATCCTTGACAGCGAGTCAGGACCTCCTCGCAAAGGCCACCGTACGCACCGAAGGTCACGGACCAGCCACTTTCCGGGATCCTCTCAGTACGAGTCGGTGATGACGTTGACCAGCGGTTCGTCTGCGAGATAGCGCAGCAGCTGGGCGCGGATCAGGCGCAGCATGCGCCGCCCCGACGCGGGGGTGCTGCCCGCGACGTGCGGAGTGATCAGGAGGCCCGGAGCGCTCCAGAGGGGGTGGCCCTCGGGCAGCGGCTCGGGCGCGGTCACATCCAGCGCGGCGCGTAGCCTACCGTTTTTGAGCTCCGCGATCAGCGCGTCCGTGTCGACGATCCCGCCCCTGGCGGCGTTGACCAGCACGGCGCCGTCCTTCATCCGCGCCAGGAAAGCCGCGTCGACCATGCCCGCGGTGTCGGCCGTGGCGGGCACGAGCAGCACCACGACGTCCGCCTCCGGCAGCAGGGCGGGCAGCTCGTCCATGGCGTGCACGCCGTCGCGGGTGCTCCTCGCGACCCGTACGACCTCGACCTCGAACCCCTCCAGCCGCCTCTCCAGCGCGGCGCCGATGGAGCCGTAGCCGACGATGAGCACGGTCGAGTCGGCCAGCACGTCGGTGTGGTGGTAGGTCCACTCGCCCCTGCGCTGCGCGTCCACGAACCCGGGGAACTCCCGCAGCACCGCGATCATCGCCCCGACGGCCCACTCGGCGGTCCCGGCGTCGTGCACGCCGCGGGCGTTGCACAGGAGCGCGCCGTCCGGCAGGTGCGGCCGGTACGGCTCCACACCCGCGGTGACGGTCTGCACCAGCCGCAGGGAGCTCATCCTGGCCAGCGTGCCCGGGACGTCCGGCACGGTGACGAGCGGCGGGATCCAGACCTCTACCTCGTCGATCCCTTCCGGCATCGGGGCCGTGCCATCGTAAACAGCACATTCAACCCCAGGCAGGTCGGACAGAACATCAGCCACCGAATCGGACGGAACCCAGGTCTTCATCTGATACCTCCGAGGAGACCCCGCCTTCGGGCGGGAGAGGAATCGGACTCCTGCGGAGCAGTGCAGGAGCAGGCGATTCGCCGCCGGGCGGACCGCCGTCTACGACAATCGAACGATATTTAACTGATCTTGCTATAGCTTGTAAGCGTGGTGCAGCTGGTGAAGCGAGCCTACAAGTACCGCTTCTACCCGACCTCCGAGCAGGCCGGCGAGCTTGCCCGGACGTTCGGCTGCGTGCGCCTGATCTACAACAAGGCCCTGCAAGAGCGGACCCGCGCCTACACCCTGCAAGGCAGACGGGTCTCCTACGTGGAGTCCTCCGCCGCGCTGACGGCGTGGAAGAAGACCCCCGAGCTGGCGTTCCTGAACGAGGTGTCGTCGGTGCCGTTGCAGCAGGCACTGCGCCACCTCCAAGCCGGGTTCGCGAACTTCTTCGCGCGCAGGGCCAAGTACCCGACGTTCAAGAGCAAGAAGAAGGCCCGCGCGAGCGCCGAGTACACCCGCTCGGCGTTCCGCTGGCGTAAGGGCCGGCTCACCCTGGCGAAGATGGACGCGGCCGGTCCAGGCGTCGGTGGGCGTGGACGCGGGCATCACGACGCTGGCCACGCTCTCGACCGGCGAGAAGATCGTCAACCCGCGTCACGAGCGTGCCGACCGGCGCAAGCTGGCCCGTGCTCAGCGATCGCTCGCCCGTAAGGAGAAGGGATCGAACAACCGGGCCAAGGCCCGGCTGCGCGTGGCGAAGGTGTACGCCCGGATCGCCGACCGGCGCCGCGATCATCTGCACAAGGTGACCACACGGCTTGTTCGCGAGAACCAAGTGATCGCCGTGGAAGACCTGACTGTCCGCAACATGGTCAAGAACCGCTCGCTGGCCCGCGCCATCTCGGATGCGGCCTGGCGCGACCTGCGGATCATGCTGGAGTACAAGGCCGCCTGGTACGGGCGCACGCTGGTGGCGGTGGACCGCTGGTTCCCCTCCTCCAAGCTGTGCTCGGCCTGCGGGGCCCTGCAAGAGGCGATGCCGTTGAACATCCGGGAATGGACCTGCGGCTGCGGCGCGGTCCACGACCGGGACGTCAACGCCGCACGCAACGTGCTCGCCGCCGGGCTGGCGGAGAGCTGAAACGCCTGTGGAGCTGGTGTAAGACCTCAACGAGAGTCCTCTCGGGCGGGCGACCGGCAGTGAAGCAGGAAGACCGACCGGCGACGGTTGGAATCCCCCTCGCTTACGGGGGAGAGGAGGTCAAGCCGAGAACCTTACGGCTCCAAGGGAAGTATGGAACACATGAGGAAGCTCTGGACGATCATGCTCATGGCCGTGCTCACCGCCTGTTCCAGCGGCCTGGCCGGCGGCGGGGAGGTGACGCCGACGGCCACCGCGCCGGCCGGGGCCGGGCCGGGAGAGCCCAGGGACGTGGTGACGGGACTGGCGGTGCCGTGGGCGATCACGTTCCTGCCCGGAGGCGACGCGCTGGTCACGGAGCGTGACACGGCCAGGCTGCTTCGCGTGACCCGGGACGGGAAGGTGACCTCGCTGGGCACGATCCCGGGGGTGAGCGCGGCCGGCGAGGGCGGGCTGATGGGGGTGGCGGCAAAGGACCGGCAAATATTCCTTTACTACACCGCGGAACAGGACAACCGGATCGTCCGCTATCAGCTCACCGGCGACCGCCTTGGCGACGAGCGGGTCCTGGTGCGGGGCATCCCCAAGGGCGGGATCCACAACGGGGGACGGCTCGCGTTCGGACCCGACGGGTTCCTGTACGCCTCCACCGGCGAGACCGGCGACGGCCAGCTGGCCCAGCAGCGCGACTCGCTGGGCGGCAAGATCCTCCGCATGACCGTGGACGGGGCGCCCGCGCCCGGCAACCCGTTCGGCACGCTCGTCTACAGCTACGGCCACCGCAACGTCCAGGGGCTGGCCTGGGACCCGTCCGGCCGCCTGTACGCGTCGGAGTTCGGCCAGAACACCTATGACGAGGTGAACCTCATCAAGGCGGGAGGCAACTACGGGTGGCCGGAGGTCGAGGGCCGCAGCGACGACTCGCGCTACGTGAACCCCATCGTCACCTGGTCCACCGACGAGGCCTCGCCGTCGGGGATGGCGTACGCGAACGGCTCGCTGTGGGTGGGGGCGCTGCGCGGGACCCGGCTGTGGCAGGTCCCGCTGGCGGCGGACGGGTCGGCGGGCACGCCCGTCGCCCACTTCACCGGCCGCTACGGCCGCCTCCGCGCCGTCACCGCGGCCCCGGACGGGACGCTGTGGGTCGGCACCAGCAACAAGGACGGGCGCGGCTCCCCACGGCCGGGCGACGACCGCATCCTCTCGGTCCCGCTCTCCTGACCTCGCCTCTGACGCCCCCAGACACGCCCCAGACCCGGGCAAACGCCCCGGGGCCCCCGAGGTACCCGGACCGGAGCCCGGCCCCGCCCACACGCCACACACCGTCCGCGGCGCCCGTGCAGCACGCGGGCGGTGCCGCCGGCTCGGCTGCTGAGGCACGGACCCACGCCCGCCGGCGGGACAGCGCCCACACCGTAGGCGCTTCTCGGCGTTCCCCGGCTTCGGCGAAGGGCCGGGCGGCGGTAGGCGGGTGGCGGTAGGAGAAACGCCGGCTCCGGGCTGCCGCATGACCCCGCGCCCGGGACGGGGATGGGGCGCGCGGCCGCGTCTCGGGGGCCGTCAGGTGGGAGGGGCTTGGCGTGGAAAGCGGCGGGCCGGGCCATGGGAGGGCCCGGCCGCGAAAGGCGCGGGCCCGGACCGTGCGAGGGTCCGGGCCGGGGAAGGGCGTGGGCCGGGGAAGGCCCCGGGACGAGCGGGGATCAGCTGCAGGTGGTCTGCGTCTGGGGCCGGTACTTGGTGGTCAGCTTCTTGTCCTTCTTGACCACCTTGCCGTCCTGGTGGAACACCCGGGTCACGTCGATCGTGAACCCCTGCTCCCCCACCGTCGGCAAGCACCCGGGCGCCGAGCTGGTCTCGGTCCGGAACGGCCGGATGTCCCGCTTCTCGGACGCCACCGCCTCCACCTCGTCGTACCGCTCGGTGCTCCACAAGGTGACCGTCACCGAAGTCTCCGTGAAGGCCGTCTTGATCAGCACGCCGAAGTCGGAGTCGTTGCGCCACTTCAGGTCCGTGTCCGGATAGAGCAGCGCCACGTCCCGCCCGGGCGGGTAGCGAGGGGCGTAGAAATCCATCGGCTGGTGCTCGACCAGGTCGAACCCGCCGAAGAAGGCCGCGTTGTACATGGTCGTGGCGAACTGGGAGACCCCGCCGCCGACGATGCTCACCATCCGACCGCCGACGATCTGCCCCGCCTCGACGTACCCGTCCTCGACGGTGCGCTCGCCCACGACCTCGTTGATCGAGAACGTCTGCCCGGGCTTCACCAGTTGCCCGTCGAGCTCCTGCGCCATGCGCTGGATGTTCTTGACGCGAGGCTGGCCGGCGTCGAACGACGTGGTGAACGTGCCCACCGTCTCCTTGACGCCGAGGTCGCGTACCTGCTCCGTCGTGACGGCGGGGGCGACGGCGCCCAGCCGGACCGGGATCGTCCGGCTGCCGCCCTCGTCGAACAGCCGCTCGGCGTCCCTGGCCAGCAGCTTGTCGTTCACGCCCCGCCCCGTGCGGGCGGGCACCAGGACCGGCTTGCCGTTCACGATGTCGTACGTGGCGTCGCGCGGCTGCTGGGCCGCGTCCACCAGCCGGCTCTCCAGGGCCGCCAGCACCGCCGTGGTGTCGAACTGGGGCGCGAGCCCGCCGGAGCCGTCGGAGGTGTAGGTCAGGTTGGCGGCGATCATGGCCGGGAGGATCTGCGCCTGCTTGTCGCCGACCGTCAGCGTGACGGGCCCGGAGACGGCCTGCTTCGCCTTGGTGAGGGCGGTCGCGACGGCGTCGGCGGTGGTGACGGACTTGGCCGGCCTGAGGGTGAGCACGACGTTGCCGCCGCCCTGCAGGAAGGCGTCGCCGATCCGGCGCACGGCGTCCTCCCGGTCGAGCAGCACGCCGTCCTCGGGCTGGCGGGCCTTCGGCTCCAGCCCGGTGAAGGCCACCCGGCCCTCACGGGGCTTCTTGTCGACGGCCTCGGCCATGCCCTCGACGGTCCTGGCCAGCTGCGAGGAGTCGAGGTTCACCTTCGGCTGGAGCTCGGTCTTGCCGGTGAGGCCCCGCCACACCTCCTGCGGGCTGGGGAACCCGCTGGGCGCCTGGCCGATCGTGCCGACCACGTCGAGTTCGAGACCGGCCTCGTCGGACTGGATGGTCTCCTTGCGGCCGGCGATGTCGACCACGACCGGGCGGCTCAGCCGGGTGGCGAGCTCGTTGCGGAGCTTGTCGGCCGCCTGGGTGACGGTCAGCCCGCCGATGTCGACACCCGAGACCTGGGTGCCGCGCAGGACGGAGCCCGACATGAGCACGGCGGGCACCACGTACGCCAGCGCCGCGAGCAGCACGATGCACACCAGCAGGCCCGGCACGAGGCGGCGCTTGCGTGGCGGCTCGGGCTCGTACGAGGTCGGCCGCTCCGAGGGGGAGCCGAACACGGGCGCGGGCGGGGTCGGCGGCTGCTTGCCGTTCACCGGCCATGGCTGCGCCGGCGGCGCCACAGGGGGCAGCGCACCGCCCGAGGGACCGCCCGGGGCGCTCGGGCCTTGGGCCGGCCGGGGTTCCTGCCTGTCCGTGGGGCCGAAGATGTCCCGGGAGACACCCGGGGGCAGCCCTTCGATCCGCGGCTTCTTGGAGACCCCCGACGCGGGTAACGGCACCGAGGCGAACGGGTCGGTCGGTGATTCGATCGGTCCGGCGTTACGCACGCCTCAATCTCCTCCCGGTCCGCAGCCAAGTCTCAGGCAACAGTAAGGCACGCGGATCCGCATATGTCACGGGAAATGGCTACGGAAGTGTGTCAACCTAGCCACCGGTAGCGATGTTCCGGTCGGCCGGCGGTGCCGTAACGGGGCCGGAACTCGGCCTGCCCGGCCACGCACAGGTATTCGAGATAGCGGCGGACGCTCACCCTCGACAGGCCCGTGAGCTCGGCCGTCTCGGTCGCCGACAGGTCGCGGCCCGCCTCCCGGAGGGTGTCCGCGACCAGTTCGCACGTGGCCGCCGACAGCCCCTTCGGCATCGGCGCGGACGTCTTGGGGCTCCCGAAGAGCCGGTCCACGTCGTCCTGCCGCGCCTCGGGGCCGATGGCGGTCAGGCGCCTGCGGGTGTCGGCGTACTGCTGGAGCCGGTCGGTCAGCGCGGCGGCGGTGAAGGGCTTGATGAGGTAGTTGACGGCGCCGCCGCGCATGGCCTCCCTGACCGTGGGCACGTCGCGGGCGGCGCTGATCATGAGGACGTCCACGCCGTGGAGCTGCTTGAGCACCTCAAGTCCCGACATGTCGGGCAGGTAGATGTCGAGCAGCACGAGGTCCGGCCGCAGCTCGGCCGCCGCGGTGAGCGCGTCGGCCCCGCTGTGCGCGACGGAAACGACCCGGAATCCGGGTACGCGCGCCACGTAGCCGCTGTGGATGCGGGCGACCATGAAGTCGTCGTCCACCACCAGCACCCGGATGTCACTCATGACCGCACCTCCGCCAGGAGCCCGGGCACGCGCACCACTGCCGCGGGTCCCGGCACCGGGATCACGTGCGGGCCTTCGCCGGGAGCAGGGCCGTGAAGACCGCGCCGCCCGAGTTCCGTACACGTACCCAGCCGCCCCGGCGCAGACACGCCTGCCGGGTCAGCGCCAGCCCGAGCCCGCGCGGCCCCGACCGGGCGGCCTTGGTGGTGAACCCCTCCCTGAACACCTCTTCCACCAGGTCGGGCGCGATGCCCGGCCCGGAGTCGCCCACCCGTACGCGCAGCCCGTCGGCGTCGGCCTGCACTGACACCTCGATCGTGCCCTCGGCGCCGTCGAGCGCGTCGATGGCGTTGGCGACCAGGTTGCCGACCACGAGGACCGCGTCCTGCGGGTCGCCGAGCAGGCCCTCGGGCACGGCGGAGTCGTCCGACAGCACGAGCCGGGCGCCCCGCTCGGCCGCCTCGGCGGACTTGGCCAGCAGCAGGGCGGCCAGGGTGGGGTCCTGGACGCGTTCGCGCAGGTCGGTGAGGTAGGTGCCGCCGGTGCTGCGGGTGATGAAGTTGATGGCCGCTTCGTGCTCGCCCAGCTCCAGCAGGCCGACGATGGTGTGCATGCGGTTGGCGAACTCGTGCGCCTGCGCCCGCAGCGCGTCCGTCGCGCTGCTGGTGTCGTGGAGCTCGCGGGCCAGCCGGGTCAGCTCGGTGCGGTCCCGGAGGGTGACGACCCAGCCGCGGTGCTGGCCGCGTACCGAGACCGGGGTGCGGTTGAGCACCAGCACGCGCTCGCCGTGCAGCACGACGCGGTCCTCGCCGGGGTCGGCGCCCCCGAGCACGTCGCGCATGCGCTCGGAAACGGGCATCTGCGTCAGGTCCTCGCCGACGTTGCCCAGGAGCTCGCGGGCGGCGTCGTTGACCAGCGTGACGCGGCCGTTGAGGTCGAGCGCGAGCACGCCCTCCTTGACGCCGTGCAGCACGCCCTCGCGCTGCTCCAGCAGCGCGGCGATCTCGCGCGGCTCCAGCCCGAACGTCTGCCTGCGCACCCGCGCGGTGATCACCGCGGCCAGCGTGAGCCCCGCCAGCAGCACGGCCAGCGCCGTCCAGACCAGCGGCGGGAGCGCGGCGCCGAGCTGGCCGACGACCGTGGTCTCCAGCACGCCGACCGAGACCAGGCCGATCACGCTGCCGTACTCGTCGCGGATGGGGGCCTTGCCCCTGACCGTGGTGCCGATCGTGCCGGTCTCGGTGCCGACCCAGCTCCGGCCCGTCTTGAGCACGGTGGTGCCGTCGGTGGACAGCTGCTTGCCGATCAGCAGGGTGTTGGGATGGGCGTAGCGCTTCTGCTCGGCGTTGGCGATCACGACATAGTCGGCGCCGGTCTCGTGCTGCACGCTCATGGCCAGCGGCTGCAGGACCGTCTCCGGATTCTTCAGTTTGAACGCTTCCCTGACCTGTGGGAGCCCTGCCACGGACTGCGCGATGGCCAGCGCCCGCTGCTGGTGCAGCGAGTCGAGCTGGTCGCGCGTGTGCTCGGCCCACACCCCTGCGGTGCCCCCGACGGCGAGGATCACGATCACCATCTGGAGCACGAACAGCTGGGTTCCGAGGGAGGCGTCGCGGACTCTGCGATGGATCCGCAGCGAAGCGAGGACATCCATCGCAGTCCGCCGAGCGGAGCTCGGCCAAACAGCACGCACGGTGCACATGGAAACAAACGCAGGTCACGGCCAGGTTGCGACCAATACGACCACTACGACGGCAAGCGTGCAAAGCCTCGACGTGGGCGAGCGGGGGCTTCACGATCCCAGTTTTACAACCGTGAAACACCCCCTGGAGTGATCATGCGCTTGCGCGTATTCGCCGCCCTCGCGGCATTCTCCCTCGCCGCGCTGACCGGCTGCGGCCAGTCAGGCACCGGCACGTCCGCCAGCGGCTCCCTGCGGATCATGGCTCCGGCCTCCCCCGGCGGCGGCTGGGACCAGACCTCCCGCATCGCGGAGCAGGCGATCAAGGCCGCCGACTCCAAGCGCAAGGTCGAGGTGTACAACGTGCCCGGCGCGGGCGGCACGATCGGCCTGGCGCAGCTCGCGGGCGAGAAGGGCAACGGCAACCTGCTGATGACCATGGGCCTGGTCATGGTCGGCGCCATCGAGCAGAACAAGTCCAAGGTCACCCTGGCCGAGACCACTCCGATCGCCAAGCTGACCGAGGAGTACGAGATCGTCGTCGTCCCGGCCGAGTCCCCGTACAAGTCGCTCGCCGACATGGTGGCGGCCTGGAAGGCCGACCCGAAGAAGGTGTCGATCTCGGGCGGCTCCGCCGGCGGCACCGACCACATCGTGGCGGGCCTGATGGCCAAGGCCGCGGGCGTGGACCCCAAGCAGGTCAACTACATCGCCCACTCCGGCGGCGGCGAGGCGCTCAACGAGCTGCTCGGCAACAAGGTCAGCGCGGGCATCTCGGGCGTGGCCGAGTTCGCGGAGCACGTGAAGTCCGGCAAGCTGCGCGCCCTCGGCGTGACCTCCGCCGAGCGGATCCCCGGCCTGGACGCGCCCACGCTGAAGGAGGGCGGCCTGGACGTCTCGCTGGCCAACTGGCGCGGCTTCGTCGCCCCCGGCGGCCTGTCCGACGCCGACAAGAAGGCGCTGACCGACCTGGTCACCAAGATGCACGACTCGCAGCCGTGGAAGGACGCGGTGAGCAAGAACGGCTGGATCGACTCGTTCCAGACCGGGCAGCAGTTCACCGACTTCCTGAGCTCCGAGCAGACCCGGGTCAAGGGCATCATCGCCGAGATGGGGCTCGTTTCCTGATGACTCGCTGGTGGCGGCCCGAGCTCGGGCTGGCGGTCGTGGTGCTGGGCCTGGGCGTGCTCGTCGTGATCGGGACGCTGGACGTCTCCGCGGCGGCCTCCCAGCTCGGCATCGGGCCCCGTTTCTTCCCCATGCTGGTGGGCGGCGCCATGGTGCTCATCGGCCTGTTCTACGTGGCCGACGTCATCCGCGGCGGCCACGGTGACCCTGAGGAGAGCGAGGACGTGGACGTGGAGGCGCCCACGGACTGGCGCAGCGTCGGGCTGGTCAGCGGGATCTTCCTGGCGTTCACGGCGCTCCTCAACGTGCTCGGCTGGATCATCGGCGCGAGCCTGCTGTTCTTCGGGCTGTCGCTGGCGCTCGGGGCCGAGCACAAGGCGCGCACGGCCGTGATCTCGGTGGTCGTCGGGCTCGTCACGTACCTGCTGTTCGTCAAGGGCCTCGGCGTGTCGCTGCCGGGCGGGCTGCTGGCGGGGGTGATCTAGGTGGAGTCGCTCCAGCTCCTGCTCGACGGCTTCGCCGCCGCGCTCACCCCCGTCAACCTCCTGTACGCGCTCGTCGGCGTCACGCTCGGCACCCTGGTCGGCGTGCTGCCCGGCATCGGGCCCGCGATGACCGTGGCGCTGCTCCTGCCGATCACGTTCACGGTGCCGCCGGCCAGCGCGTTCATCATGTTCGCGGGCATCTACTACGGCGGCATGTACGGCGGTTCGACCACCTCCATCCTGCTCAACACGCCCGGCGAGTCCTCGTCGATGATCACGGCGCTGGAGGGCAACAAGATGGCCCGGCGCGGCCGGGCGGCGCAGGCGCTGGCCACGGCGGCCATCGGCTCGTTCGTGGCCGGGACGATCGCCACGGCGCTGCTGGTCGTGGCCGCGCCCGCCGTGGTGAGCTTCGCGATCTCGTTCGGCCCCGAGGACTACTTCGCGCTGGCGATCCTGGCCTTCACCGCCGTGTCGTCGGTGCTGTCCCGCTCGGTCGTGCGCGGCCTGGCCTCCCTGGGCCTCGGGCTGGTGATCGGGCTCATCGGCATCGACCAGCAGACCGGCCAGGCCCGGCTCACCATGGGCATCCCGCAGCTGCTCGACGGCATCGACGTCGTGATCGTCGCGGTCGGGCTCTTCGCGCTCGGCGAGGCCCTCTACGTGGCCTCGCGGCTGCGTCACGACATGCCCGAGGTGGTGCCCGTCGGACGGGCGTGGATGGGGCGCGCGGACTGGCGGCGCTCCTGGTTCCCGTGGCTGCGCGGCACGGCGCTGGGCTTCCCGTTCGGCGCGCTGCCCGGCGGCGGGGCAGAGATCCCCACCTTCCTGTCGTACGCGGCCGAGAAGCGGCTGGCGCGCGGACAGGCCCGCGAGGAGTTCGGCAAGGGGGCCATCGAGGGTGTGGCCGGGCCCGAGGCCGCCAACAACGCCTCCGCGGCGGGCACCCTGGTCCCGCTGCTCACGCTGGGCCTGCCCACGTCGGCGACGGCCGCGATCCTGCTGGCCGCCTTCCAGCAGTACGGGCTCCAGCCCGGGCCGCAGCTGTTCGACCACAACCCGGCGCTGGTGTGGGGCATGATCGCGTCGCTGTTCATCGGCAACACGATGCTGCTGGTGCTGAACCTGCCCCTCGCTCCCCTGTGGGCCCGCGTCCTGCGGATCCCCCGCCCGTACCTGTACGCCGGGATCGTCCTGTTCGCCGCCCTCGGCGTCTACGCCCTGAACGGCACCGTCGTGGACCTCGTGGTCCTGTACGTCCTGGGTCTCCTGGGCTACGCCATGCGCCGCTTCGGCCTGCCGGTCGCCCCCGCGGTGATCGGCATGATCCTGGGCCCGATGGCGGAGATCCAGCTCCGCCGGGCCCTGGCGATCGGGGCGGGCGACGTGACGGTCCTCGTGCGCAGCCCGGTCGCCGTGGTGCTGCTGGTCCTGGCCGCCCTGGCGCTGCTCGCGCCGGTGTTCAGGACGCTCTCGGCCCGGCGGCGTACGGTCACGCCGGTCGATTGACGGGCTCACGAGCTGGTTCCGCCGGTGCCACCGGATCGGCGGAACCGCTCGCGGCCCGGCGCCCGAAAGACCGGGGCGCGATCGCCAGCCCGGCCAGCGCCATGACCAGCGTGGCCGCGTACACCGTCCAGTAGCCCGAGTGGGCCGCCGTGAACAGCGCACTGGTGACGGCCACCGCCACCACCGAGAACACCGACTCGCCCACCTGCAGCGCCGAGCTGTTCCTGCCCTGCTCGCCGGGCGCCGACAGCTCCAGCGTCAGCACCGACAGCGTCGGGTAGAGCAGGCCGATCCCGAAGCCGGTGATGATCCACGCCGGGTAGGCCAGCGCCACCGGCACCGCGGTGAACGTCACCGTGCCCATGAGCAGGATGCCCAGCGCCAGCATGGCCGAGCCCAGCCGCAGGTTCGTCACCTGGCTGAAGATCTCGCGGCCCTGCAGCCACGAGGCGAACGACCAGGTCAGAGAGCCTCCCATGAGCACGAGGCCGGCCGCCAGCGTCGACAGGCCGCGCGCCTGGATCAGCATGAGCGGCACGATCACCTCGGCCGCGAAGAACGCGCCGGAGGCCAGGCCGCGCAGCCCGACCACGGACGGCAGCCCGCGGGCGGCGCGCAGCGTACCGGCGGGAAGCAGCCTGGGCAGCGCCACGAGCAGCACCGCCAGGCCCGCGACCAGCAGCACGAGCCGCCCGTCGCTGCCGTACTGCATGAGCCCGGCGCCCACGGCCGTCACGACCGCCCAGCCGATCTTCCCCAGCAGGCCCGGCTCGGACTCGCTCTGCCCACCGGCCAAAGGCTGACCCGCCAGCCCGCGCAGCAGCACCAGGCCCCCCGCCACGGTCAGCATCGGCACCAGCAGGAACACCCAGCGCCACCCGAGCGTCTCGGTCACCACCCCCACGATCGCCGGCCCCGCCATCGAGGGCACCACCCACGCGGTCGCGAAGAGGGAGAAGATCCGCGGATGCAGCTCCTCGGGATAGACCCGGGCCACCACGACATAGAGCGCCACGCTGACCAGCGCGCCGCCGAACCCCTGCAGGAACCGGCCCGCGATCAGCACCTCCATGCTCGGCGCCAGCCCCGCCACCGTCAGACCGCCGACAAACCCCGCCACCCCGGTCCACAGGGGCGCCAGGGGGCCGCGTACGTCCGCCCACCGGCCGCCGAGCACGGTGCCCACCACGCTGGCCGCCATCGCCCCGCTGAACGCCAGACCGTAGAGCTCCAGCCCGCCGAGCTCCTTGGCCACGACCGGCATGGCGATCGCGACCGCCATGTACTCGAAGGCCACCAGCGACACCATCGCCACCAGGCCCGCCGTCAACGCTTTTCTCTTCATGCCTCGAACGCTACGAAGCCCCGCCGCCCGGCGCCTCCAGCGCCGGTCCTAGCCGGCCCCGGCAATTGGGCCTAGGACCCCGCGCCAAGGCCGAGGGCCCCGCCGTCGGAACGGCGAGGCCCTCATCGTTCTGCCGGCGCTATTCGGAGACGCCCAGCTTCTCCAGGATCAGCTGGCGGGCGCGGGCCGCGTCGGCCTTGCCCCTGCTCGCCTTCATGACGCCGCCCACCAGGGCGCCGGCCGCGGCGATCTTGCCGGACCTGACCTTCTCGGCCGCGTCGGCGTTGGCGGCCAGCACCTGGTCGATGATGGCCAGCAGCTCGCCCTCGTCGCTGACGATCTGCAGGCCGCGCTTCTCGACGACCTCGTCCGGCGTGCCCTCACCGGCCAGCACGCCTTCGAGCACCTCGCGCGCCAGCTTGTCGTTGAGCGCGCCGGAGGCCACCAGCTCGGTCACCCTGGCGATCTGCGCCGGGGTGATGGGCAGGTCGGCCAGCGCGGCGCCGGTCTCGTTGGCGCGCCTGGCCAGCTCGCCCATCCACCACTTGCGCGCGTCCGCCGCCGGGGCGCCCGCCGCGACCGTGGCCTCGACCAGGTCGAACGCATCGGCGTTGTGCATGGCCTGCATGTCGAGGTCGGACAGCCCCCACTCGGCCTGCAGCCGCTTGCGCCTGACCGACGGCAGCTCGGGCAGGGCCGCCTTCAGCTCCGCCACCCAGGCGGTGTCGGGCGCGATCGGCACCAGGTCGGGCTCGGGGAAGTAGCGGTAGTCCTGCGCCTCCTCCTTGGACCTGCCGGACGTGGTGGTGCCGGTGTCCTCGTGGAAGTGCCGGGTCTCCTGAATGATCTTCCCGCCGTCGGCCAGGACGGCCGCCTGACGCTCGATCTCGCTCCGCACGGACCGCTCGACGCTGCGCAGCGAGTTGACGTTCTTGGTCTCCGTACGGGTGCCCCACTCGGAGGAGCCGCGCGGCATGAGCGACACGTTGACGTCGCACCGCAGCGAGCCCTCCTCCATGCGCACGTCGGAGACGCCGAGGGAGCGCATGATCTCGCGCAGCTCGGTGACGTACGCCTTGGCCACCTCGGGCGCGAGCCGGTCGGTGCCCGGGATGGGCTTGGTCACGATCTCGACCAGCGGGATGCCGGCGCGGTTGTAGTCGACGATCGAGTAGTCGGCCCCGTGGATGCGCCCGGTCGCGCCGCCCACGTGGGTGGACTTGCCGGTGTCCTCCTCCAGGTGCACCCGCTCGATCCCGATCCGCACGATCTGCCCCTCGACCTCGACGTCAAGGTAGCCGTCGAAACAGAGCGGCTCGTCGTACTGCGAGATCTGGTAGTTCTTCGGCATGTCCGGATAGAAGTAGTTCTTCCGGGCGAAGCGGCACCACTCGGCGATCGAGCAGTTCAGCGCCAGGCCGATGCGGATGGTCGACTCGATGGCCGCGGCGTTGGCCACCGGCAGCGACCCGGGCAGCGCCAGGCAGGTCGGGCAGACCTGCGTGTTGGGCGGGGCGCCGAAGGCGGTCTTGCAGCCGCAGAACATCTTCGACCTGGTGCCCAGCTCGACGTGCGTCTCCAGGCCCAGCACCGGCTCGAACCGGTCGAGCGCTTCGTCATAGACCATGGTCATAGCGACGGGGCCTCCTTCAGCAGCGGGCCGCCCCAGCGGCTCTCCAGGGCCTTCTCTACGGCCGCACCGACGCGGTAGCAGCGGTCGTCGGCCAGGACCGGCGCCATGATCTGCAGGCCGACCGGCAGGTTGTCCTCGTCGGCCAGGCCGACCGGCACCGACATGGCCGCGTTGCCCGCCAGGTTGGACGGGATGGTGCACAGGTCGGCGAGGTACATCGCGATCGGGTCGTCGGCGCGCTCGCCGATCCCGAAAGCCGTGGTCGGCGTGGTCGGCGACACCAGCACGTCGACCTGCTGGTAGGCGGCCTCGAACTCGCGGGAGATGACCGTGCGCACCTTCTGCGCCTGGCCGTAGTAGGCGTCGTAGTAGCCGCTCGACAGCGCGTACGTGCCGAGCATGATGCGCCGCTTGACCTCGGCGCCGAACCCGGCGGCCCTGGTCAGCGCCATGACCTCCTCGGCGCTGCGGGTGCCGTCGTCGCCGACGCGCAGGCCGTAGCGCATGGCGTCGAAGCGCGCCAGGTTGGACGAGCACTCCGACGGCGCGATCAGGTAGTAGGCGGGCAGCGCGGTCGTGAACGACGGGCAGGAGACCTCGACGACCTTGGCCCCGAGCGACTCCAGGAGCTGCACGGCCTCGTGGTAGCGGGCCAGCACGCCGGCCTGGTAGCCCTCGCCGGCGAACTCCTTGACGACGCCGATCCGCATGCCGGCGATGTCGGGGTTCTTCGCGGCCTCGACCACGCTCGGCACGGCCGCGTCGATCGAGGTGGAGTCCATCGGGTCGTGCCCGGAGAACGCCTCGTGCAGCAGCGCCGCGTCGAGCACGTTGCGGGCGAACGGGCCCGGCGTGTCGAGCGAGCTGGCGAACGCGATGAGCCCGTAACGGGACGAGCCACCATAAGTGGGCTTCATGCCCACGATGCCGGTCACCGAGGCCGGCTGCCGGATGGAGCCGCCCGTGTCGGTGCCCGTGGACAGCGGCGCCTCGTACGCGGCCACGGCGGCGCTGGAGCCGCCCGACGAGCCGCCCGGCACCTTCGTCAGGTCCCACGGGTTGTGGGTGACCTGGTACGCCGAGTTTTCCGTGGAGGAGCCCATGGCGAACTCGTCGAGGTTGGTCTTGCCCAGGAAGACCAGCCCCGCCTCGCGCAGCCGCGCGGTGACGGTCGCGTCGTACGGCGGGCGCCAGCCCTCGAGGATCTTGGACGCGGCCGTGGTCGGCATGTCGCGCGTGGTGAAGATGTCCTTGTGCGCGATCGGCACGCCGGCCAGCGGGCCGAGCTTCTCGCCCGCCCTCAGCCTGGCGTCGACGGCCCGCGCCTGCTCCAGCGTCGTCTCGCGATCGATGTGGAGGAACGCCTGGACCTTGGGCTCGACCTCGGCCATGCGGTCGAGGTGCGCCTCGGCCACCTCGACGGCCGACACCTCGCCGCCGGCGATCATCGATCCCAGCTCGGCGGCGGTCTTGCGGATCAGACTCATGCCTCCTCCCCGAGGATGCGCGGCACCCGGAAGCGGTCGTCCTCGACGGCGGGCGCGCCGGAGAGCGCCTGCTCGGGCGTCAGGCACTGTCGTACCTCGTCGGCACGGAAGACATTGGTCAGCGGAAGCGCGTGCGACGATGGCGGCACGTCCTCGGCGGCGACCTCGGCGACCTTCGCAACCGCTTCGATGATGGCATCGAGCTGGGTGGCGTAGTGGTCGAGTTCGTCGTCGGTGAGCGCCAGCCTGGACAACCGGGCCAGGTGTGCGACCTCGTCGCGGGTTATGGCGGACATGAGTCGTGTAACCCGTTTCGTGGATGGAGTCTTTGGACAATGCCATCCTAGGGGGCTTGACGTGGCAGCCCCGAACCGATTAACCGCCCCGAAACGAACCTCACCCTGCTCCCGCTCGTTATCCGCTTGGGGACAGGGGGTCGGCTGTGGAGCGGAACGGCTGCGGCGCGGGATGCCTGGTGGTGCTCATCGTGCTGACGATGCCTCTGGTGCTCGTCGCCGGAGTGCTGCTGGCGGTCGCCACCGTGTCCGCCGCCCGGCTGGAGTACCGCGCCGCGCACGGCGAGGGCACGATGGGCACCTTCACGGCGACGGGCCTGGACTGCTCTGGCCGCGGCCCCTGCCGCTGGGAGGGCGTCTTCGAGTCCCCCGTACGGATCCGGCAGGACGCCTGGATCTACGGGTACGAGCCCCTCGACCTGTCCGAGGGCGACCGCGTGCCCGCCCTGGACGCGGGGCACGACGTCAAGGTGTTCCGTCCTGGCTCCTACGACTGGCCCGGCGTGCTGCTGCTGTCGGCCCTCTCGCTCGCCACCCTGCTCCTGCCCGCCTACCTGCTCCGGCGCGTCCTGCGGAAGCGCCCGCCAGTCCTGTGGAAGCGCCCGCCGGATCAGGCCGATCGGCTGACCTCGGGCTGGTAGCCGTACTCGATCCCGGGCCCCGCGCCGGTGTGCTCCCTGAGCCAGACCGTGGCGTCGGCGGCGGCCATGGGCCGCCCGAACAGCCACCCCTGCCCCATGTCGCACCCCATCTCGTCCAGCCGCATCGCGACCTCGTCCGACTCCACACCCTCCGCGACCGAGCGCAGGCCGAGCGAGCGGACCAGGTCCACGATCGAGCGGACGATCCGGTAGTCGTCCTCCGACTCGGCGATCCGGCGTACGAACGAGGCGTCGATCTTGACCTCGGACACCGCCAGGCGCTGGAGCCGGATCAGCGACGAGTAACCCGTGCCGAAGTCGTCGAGCGCCAGCGGCACGCCCAGCGCGGCCAGCGCCTTGATGGTCTCGTGGGTGTAGGCCTGGTCACCCGTCAGGATGCGCTCGGTCACCTCCAGCTGGATGGCCCCCGGCGGGAGCCCGGAGGCGGCCAGGCCGACCTCCAGCTGCTCCGGCAGGGCCGAGTCGAGCAGGTCGCGGGCCGAGATGTTGACGGAGATCTGCACTTGCAGCCCCGTGTGCCACCAGCGGGCCGCCTGTTCCAGCGCCGCCTCGATGACGTACGCCGTGAGGGGCCGCATCAGGTACGACTGCTCCGCCAGCGGCACGAACTCCGACGGCGGGATCATCCCGTGCACCGGATGACGCCACCGCAGCAGCGCCTCGACGCCCTGGACGGCGCCGGTGCCGAGGCTGACCTTGGGCTGGAAGTGCAGCCGCAGCTCGCGGCTGTCGATGGCACGGCGCAGGTCGCCGAGGAGATTGAGGCGTTCGGGAGAGTTGCGGTCCTTGTCGGGCTGGTAGAGCTCGACCCCGGTCCGCGCCTCCTTCGCCAGGTACATGGCCACGTCGGCCCGTTGCAGCAGCAGCTCGAAATCGGGGGCGTGGTCCGGATAGAGCGCGATCCCGACGGAACCGTCCACGTCGAAGGTCATGCCCTCCAGCCGGACCGGCTCGGTCAGCGCCGCCCGCAGCCGGGCCGCGACCTCCCTGGCCGCGTGGGCGTCCCTGATCGAGGGCAGCAGCACGGCGAACTCGTCACCGCCCAGCCGTGCCACGACGTCGCCGGGGCGTACGGAATGGGTGAGCCGGTGCGCCACCGTCTGCAGCAGCCGGTCGCCCACCGGATGCCCCATCGTGTCGTTGACCTCCTTGAACCGGTCGAGGTCGAGGAGGAACAGGCCCACCCGCTCGTCGTGCCGGGCCTCGGCCAGCGCCTCCTCCGTGCTGACGATGAGCATCTTGCGGTTGGGCAGGCCGGTCAGCTCGTCGTGCAGGGCCTGATGGTCACGGCGCATCGAGAGCGTGGCGGTGAAGTAGACGGCGGCCAGCGGGGCGACGAAAAGGGGCACCATGCCGGGCGAGTGCTCCATGGCCACGACGACCAGGGGTGCCAGGCCGAGCAGCCCGACGTACACGAGGCTCTGCGGGACGACCGTGACCCTGAACACCCGCATGATCGAGCGCCGCTCGTGCAACGCGACCGCGCCGCACACGAGAGCCGCCCTGGTGGCGAAGTACGCGACCCCGGCCAGCGCGATCGCCGGCAGGTCCGACCCGTCCGGCACCCACGGCACGGCCGGGCTCGGCGCGATCCCGAACACCCCCATCACCACGGCCGCCGCCGTGAGCGCGAGCGTCGACTGCGCGATGTTGAACATGACCCGATGCCACGCCTTACGCGTCACCACCCCGTTCATGGCGACGGCGACGGCCTGCATGAGCACCGCGACGGGCAGCCCGAAGTGCAGGAGCACGGCGAAGGTGAACATGGTGGAGGGGTACGTGCCACCCACAGAGGCGGCGGACGACACCATCACGGGCCTCAGCTCGCCCAGGATCACCAGCACCGACAGCGCCCAGAACAGCGGCGTGCGGGCGAGCTCCACCAGCCCGACGGCGTCCAGCCTCAGCATGGCCACCACGAGCGCGGTGAAGCCGATCACGGTTACGCCCGCGAGGAACGCCCAGAGCGGCGAGCCGACGCGTGGTCCGGTGTCGCGGGTGTCGGTTGGGTCAGTCATCGGTAACAGAACCCCCATTAGGTCACTATGGGAGGGTACGACCTTCACCCCACTTCGCGAAACCAAGCGCGTACGTTCCGTCACTTCTCCTTTCCGACATATACCCAAAAACCACCCTCGGTAGCAAGCCGCCTACCCTCGCCGCACAACCGACCTCCGGCCCCGCCACCGACGACGGCCCCACCCCCACGCCGCCCAGCCCGCCCCACTCCACCCGACGCGCATCCCACGCCCGGCCAGGCAGCGCACACCAAAGCGGCCGGGCTCCACACATCAGCGCCGAACTCCACCGCACCACACCCCGCCGACGCGGCGCCCAAGACCTCGTGGTGCGGCACGCCAAGATGCGACGCGCTAGGCCACCGCAATGCCGCACCCCGCGACGCAGCGCCGCCCTGCCGCTCCACCCACTCCCGCGCGCTGCCGTGCCATCCCCGCGCGCCACCACCAAGCACCAGCCCGCACCGCCCACCCAGCGCCGCGCCCCACAGCGGCCGGGCGCCGCACACCAGCGCCCGGCCGCCGGATGGTGTCAAGCCTCCGTGGGCACCGCCGCGGCCGCGGCCGCTTCCGGGCCGTCCTTCAGCAGGATCTCGAACCCGGCCCCGTCCAGGATCGGCACCCCGAGGCTCACCGCCTTGTCGTACTTCGACCCCGCGTTCTCCCCCACCACCAGGAACGACGTCTTCTTCGACACCGACCCCGACACCTTCCCGCCCCGGCTGGTGATCGCGTCGGCCGCCGAGTCGCGGGTGTAGCCCTCCAGCGTCCCCGTCACCACGAACGTCAGCCCCTCGAGCGTCTGCGGCCCCTTCTCCGGCGCGGGCTCGTCCTCCATCCGCACCCCCGCGGCCCGCCACCGGTCGATGATCTCCCGGTGCCAGTCGACCGAGAACCACTCCCGGATCGTGGCCGCCACCCGGGGCCCGATGCCCTCGACGGCGGCCAGCTCCTCCTCCGAGGCGTTCATGATGCGCTCGATCGAGCGCATCTCGTCGGCCAGCGCGCGGGCGGTCGGCGGGCCGATGTGCCGGATCGACAGGGCGACCAGCACGTTGGCGAGCGGCGCCTGCTTGGCCTGCTTCAGCTCCTCGATGAGCTGCAGCGCGTTCTGGCTGGCCCCGCCGTCGATGTTGGAGAAGAAGGTGACGACCTTCTCCTCCCCGGTCTTGGGGTCGATCTTGGCCAGACCGGTGTTCTGGTCGCGGACGATCGACTTGATGGGCAGCAGCTGCTCCAGCGTCAGGTCGAACAGGTCGGCCTCGGTGCGCACCACGGGCTCCTGGGGCGGCAGCGGCTGGGTGAGCGCGGTGGCCGCGACGTAGCCGAGCCCGTCGATGTCGAGCGCGCGCCGCCCGCCCGCGAAGAAGATGCGCTCGCGGATCTGGGCGGGGCAGCCGTGGGTGTTGGGGCAGCGCAGGTCGGCGTCGCCCTCCTTCTCGTACGCCAGCTCGGTGCCGCACTCCGGGCAGTGGGTCGGCATGACGAACTCGCGCTCCGACCCGTCGCGCAGCGCCGTCACCGGCCCGACGATCTCGGGGATGACGTCGCCCGCCTTGCGCAGCACCACGGTGTCGCCGATGAGCACGCCCTTCTTGACCACGATGGCGGCGTTGTGGAGCGTGGCCCGCTCGACGGTCGAGCCCGACACCGTCACCGGCTCCATCACCGCGTACGGCGTGACCCGCCCCGTCCGGCCGACGCCGACCTCGATGTCGAGCAGCTTGGTGTTGACCTCCTCCGGCGGGTATTTGTACGCCATCGCCCACCGCGGCGCCCGCGACGTGGAGCCCAGCTCCCGCTGCGTGCGGAAGTCGTCGACCTTCACGACCACCCCGTCGATCTCGTACGGGGGATCGTGCCGGTGCACGCGGTAATGCTCGATGAACTCGTTGACCTCGGTGAGCCCCGGCACCACCTGGTAGAGATCGCTGACCGGCAGCCCGAACTCCCGCAGCCGGTCGTACACGTCCGACTGTGCCCGCGGCACGGCCGAGCCCTCCCAGATGCCGATGCCGTGCACGAGCATCCGCAGCGGCCGCTGGGCCGTGACGCGCGGGTCCTTCTGCCGCAGCGTGCCGGCCGCGGAGTTGCGCGGGTTGGCGAACGGCGGCTTGCCCTGCTCGACGAGCTGCTCGTTGAGCTGCTTGAAGTCCTCGACCGGGATGTAGACCTCGCCGCGCACCTCGACCAGGCTGGGGACGTCGTCGCCCGTGAGCCGGTGAGGGACGCCCTTGATCGTGCGGACGTTGGCCGTCACGTCGTCGCCGGTGCGCCCGTCGCCGCGGGTCGCCCCGCGCTCCAGCTTGCCGTCGCGGTAGACCAGCGCGATCGCCAGCCCGTCGATCTTGAGCTCGCAGAGGTAGGGCCCCGGATCGCCCTCGGCCAGCCGCTCGGCCCGCTGCATCCAGGCGGCCATGTCGGCTTCGTTGAAGGCGTTGTCGAGGCTCTCCATCCGGTTGAGGTGCTGGACCTTGGCGAAGTCGCCCGACACGGGGGCGCCGACCTTCTGCGTCGGCGAGTCGGGGGTCTGGAGCGACGGATGCGACTCCTCCAGCGCGAGCAGCTCCTTGAACCACCCGTCGAACTGGGCGTCGCTGACCGTCGGCTGGTCGAGCACGTAGTAGCGCCAGCGGGCGTCGTCGACCAGCTCGCTCAGCTCGGCATGCCGCTTGAGCGCGGCCACGGGCACGCCCGCCACCTCGGCGCCTGGCTCACTCACCGTCTGCTCCCCTCCCGAACCCGAACCCGAATCCGAACCCGTACGTCAACCTGTGCAAACGCTACCGCTGAGCACTGACGTTCAGCGCTCAGCCCGTTGCGACCCGGCCTCCGGGTCCTCCCTGAGCACCTGGGCCGCCTTCCGGCAGGCCGCCAGGGCCGCGCGGGCGTACGCGGGTGACGCCCCGGCCAGCCCGCACGCCGGGGTCAGCACGACCTGCTCGGCCAGCCGGTCGGGCGCGAACCCGAGCCGCCGCCACAGCTCCAGCGCCGGTTTGGCGACCACCCCGGCGCCGGGCAGCCGGGTGTCGCGGCCGGGCACGACCCCCAGCAAGATCCGCAGACCCGCCTCGACGGCCTCCCCGACGGAGTCCTCGTCCCTGCGCCGCAGCAGCGCGGCGTCCACCGACACCCCGCGCACCCCGGCCCTGCGCAGCACGTCGAAGGGCACGGACGGCGCGCAGCAGTGCACGATCGGGGCGTCGAAGGAGCGCATGGACTCCTCCACCCGCCACTCCTCGACGGCCGCCAGCCGCCCGAACCCCGACGCCGTCGGCACGGTCCCCGCCAGCACCCCGGGCAGCCCCGGCTCGTCGAGCTGCAGCACGATCTCCGTCACCCCGGGCAGCCGCCGCCGCACGTCGGCGCAGTGGTCGGCGACCCCCTGCGCCAGCGATTCGGTCAGATCGCGTACGGCCCCCGCGTCGGAGAGCATCTTGTCGCCGTGTTTGAGCTCGATCGACCCGGCCAGCGTCCACGGTCCGCAGACCTGCAGCTTGAGCGGCCCGGAGTAGTCGTGGCCGACCTCCTCCAGCCCGTCGAGATCCCGCCGCAGATGATCGACGGCCCGCTGATGGTCGCGCCCCGGCCGATCGCTCAGCCGCCACCCGGAGGGCTGCACCTCGACGGGCAGCTCGACGAGCAGCCCGGCCGTCCTGCCGATCATGTCGGCGCCGACGCCCCTGGCCGGCAGCTCGGGCAGGTACGGCAGTCCGGGCACCTCACCGAACACGACCCTGATCGCCTCGAGATGATCCTCGCCCGGATGCGAGCCGACTCCGGTGGCTTCCCACGTAGACATGGGCACAAGCGTAGGCTCTGCGGAATGGAGCTGACGAAATACGACCACGCCTGTGTACGCGTGGAGAAGAACGGCAGGGTCCTGGTCATCGACCCCGGGACGTTCAGCAAGGGACCGGTGCTCGACGGGGCCGACGCGGTCCTGATCACCCACGAGCACTTCGACCACGTGGACGTCGACAAGTTGAAGGCCGCGCCGGCCGCCCTGGAGATCTACACCTGCGAGGGCGTCGCCGCGGATCTGACGGACATTCCGCAGAAGGTCCAGGTGGTACGGCACGGCGACGCGTTCGAGGCGGCCGGTTTCCGCGTGCGGGCCTTCGGCGAGTGGCACGCCAAGAACCATCCCGACGTGCCCGTCGTCCAGAATGTCGGGTTCCTCGTCGACGACGAGATCTTCTACCCGGGTGACGCCTTGACGGTCCCGGGAGTGGACGTGCCCACCCTGCTGGTCCCGACCGGCGGGCCCTGGCTGAAGCTCGGCGACATGATCGGATATCTCCGCGAGATCCGCCCGGCGAGGGCGTTCTCCACCCATGACGGCCTGTACAACGACATCGGCCTCGGCCTGGTGGACAACTGGCTGAAGATGGAGTCGGAGCACCAGAGCGCCGACATCCGCCGCCTGGCGGTCGGCGAGTCGGCCACGCTCAGCTAGCGAAGACGATCGTCGCCGAGCCGATCACGGTGTCGCCGGAGTAGAGCACGGCCGCCTGGCCCGCCGCGACCCCGGTGGCCGGGCGGTCGAGGTCGACGCGGAGACCGCCGGCGGCCTCCTCGAAACGGCACGCGTACACCTCTCCGTGTGCCCGCAGCTGCACGGTCAGGTCCTCGACCGTGGACGGGCCGTTCCACACCGGGCTGCCGCACGTGATCGAGGTGACCTCGAGCGCGGCACGGGGGCCGACCGTGACCGTGTTGGACACCGGCTCGATCGACAGCACGTAGCGGGGCCGGCCGTCGGCCGCCGGGCGGTCGATGTGCAGGCCCTTGCGCTGCCCGATCGTGAAGCCGTGGGCGCCCTGGTGGCTGCCGACGACCTCACCGCTCTGGTCGACGATGGGGCCCTCGGCCGAGCCGAGGCGCTCGGCCAGGAAGCCGCGGGTGTCGCCGTCGGCGATGAAGCAGATGTCGTGGCTGTCGGGCTTGTCGGCGACGGTCAGGCCGCGCCTGGCGGCCTCCTCGCGCACCTGGGCCTTGGTCGAGTCGCCCAGCGGGAAGATCGCGTGGCTGAGCTGCTCGCGGGTGAGCACCCCGAGCACGTACGACTGATCCTTGCCCTGGTCGGGGCTCCTGGACAGCACGCCGTCGACCAGCTTGGCGTGGTGGCCGGTGGCGACCGCGTCGAAGCCCAGCGCCAGCGCCCGGTCGAGCACCGCCGAGAACTTGATCTTCTCGTTGCACCGCAGGCACGGGTTGGGCGTGCGGCCCGCGGCGTACTCGGACACGAAGTCCTCGACCACGTCGCGTTGGAAGCGCTCGGCCATGTCCCAGATGTAGAAGGGGATGCCGATCACGTCGGCGGCGCGTCGCGCGTCGCGCGAGTCCTCGATCGTGCAGCAGCCCCGCGCGCCCGTGCGGTGGGATTGGGGGTTGGCCGACAGAGCGAGGTGCACACCAGTGACGTCGTGACCGGCCTCGGCGATCCGAGCGGCGGCCACGGCGGAGTCGACGCCGCCCGACATGGCGGCAAGCACACGCAGTCCCATGACCGTTCCAGCGTACTGTCCGCGCGGGAGTGCGCGACCATGGGCGGGGTCTGCGAGTATTCAGGCCATGCGACTGTTCGGGCGCAAGGGCGCAGAGGAAGAGACCGGCGACGGGATCGCCGAGTTCTGGGCGTGGTGGCAGGAGTCCAGGCCGGGGCTCGACTCCCTGGTCGCGAACGGCGACGTCGAAGGGCTTGAGGAGCGGCTGGCCCCGGCGGTCGCCGCGATCCACCCGGGCCTGGTCTGGGAAGTGGCTCCGGGCAAGGAGGCCGCGCACGCCCTGGTGGTGACCGCGGCCGGCGACCCCGAGCTGCGCTCGCTCGCGCACCGCTGGGCCAAGGCGGCGCCGCCGTCCGACATGCTGTGGGAGTACCACCCGTCGCGGCAGGCCAATCCGCAGGCCATGGAGCTGACGCTGGACGTCGGCGGCTTCGAGTTCGCGCTCGACAAGCTGATGCTGGGGCTGCGGGTGCCGAGGGACCAGCCGCGGGTGGACGTGTCCGCGTACCATCCGATCTTCGGCGAGCTGGACGAGGACACCAGGATGGAGGCCACCCTGCTGGCCCTCGACTGGCTGCTCGGCGAGGACGACGTGGCCAGGTGGGTCGGGGAGATCACGCCGGCCACGTTCCAGCCGATCGACTCCGTGGCCGCCGTCCACCTGCCCGCCGTGGTCGCCGACGTGGCCTCGGGCTACACCGAGGAGGAGTGGGTGCTGCTCGAAGGGCAGACGGGCAGCGGCGCGCCGCTGGTCGCCACGGCCCGCCACCCGCTGCGGCCGGTGGACCATCCGCTGTTCGACCAGCACATCGCGATCACGCTGCCGTACACCCACCGCGACGAGAACGGCCTGCCGGTCGGCGACTCGCTGACGGCGCTGCGCGACTTCGAGGAGCGGCTGGCCGCGCGGCTGCTCAAGCTGCGCGACGACGCGGTGCTGGCGGCGCACATGAGCGCCGAGGGGCATCGGATCATCCACGTGTACGCCGACCCGACCGGCGACGCGGCGATCCACGCGAAAGAGCTGATCGTGAGCTGGGAGGAGGGCGAGCCCCGGGTGGACGTGGCCACCGATCCGTCCTGGTCCGCCGTGGTGTCCTTCCTGACCTGAGCCCCCGGCTGCCCGGGTCTCAGCTGAGGCCGGCTCGGCGGGCGCGTTCGACGGCGGCGGGGAGCACCTCGATCAGGCGGTCGACGTCGTCGCGGGTCGAGGTGTGGCCCAGCGTGAACCTGAGCGAGCCCCGCGCCGCCGCCGACTCCGCCCCCATGGCCAGCAGCACATGGGACGGCTGTGCCACGCCCGCCGAACACGCCGAGCCCGTCGAGCACTCCACGCCCTTGGCGTCGAGCAGCATGAGCAGCGCGTCTCCCTCGCAGCCGGGGAAGGAGAAGTGGGCGTTGCCGGGCAACCGGTCGGCGGGGTCGCCGTTGAGCACCACGTCGGGGACGGCCTGGCGTACGCGCTGGATGAGCTCGTCGCGCAGCGACGTCAGGCGGCGGGCCAGGGCCTCCTGCTCCTTGACGGCGGCGCTGACGGCGGCGGCCAGCCCGGCGATGGCGGGCGCGTCGAGCGTGCCCGAGCGCACGTCGCGCTCCTGGCCTCCGCCGTGCTGGACGGAGACCGGCGTCAGCCCTCTGGCCAGCAGCAGCGCACCGGCCCCCATCGGGCCGCCGACCTTGTGGCCGGTCAGCGTGAGCGCGTCGACCCCCGAGGCCGAGAACGACACGGGCAACTGCCCCACCGCCTGGACCGCGTCGGTGTGGAACGGGATGCCGTGGTCATGGGCGATGGCCGCCAGCACGCGGACGGGCTGGACCGTGCCGACCTCGTTGTTGGCCCACATGACGCTGATCATGGCCACGTCGTCGGGGTCGCGCTCGATGGCCTCGCGCAGCGTCTCGGGGTGGACCCGGCCGTACGCGTCCACGCCGAGCAGCTCGACCTCGGCGCCCTGGCTGTCGGCCAGCCAGTGGGCAGGATCGAGCGCGGCGTGGTGCTCCACCGAGCTGATCAGCACGCGCCGCCTCGGACGGCGCGACCAGTAGAGGCCCTTGATCGCGAGGTTGTCGGCCTCGGTGCCGCCCGAGGTGAACACGACCTCGCTGGGCCGGGCGCCGAGCGCGTCGGCGATCGTCTCGCGCGCCTCCTCGACCACCCTGCGCGTCCGGCGGCCCGCCGCATGCAGCGAGGAGGCGTTGCCGACGCATTTGAGCTGCTCCGTCATGGCCTCGATCGCCTCGGGCAGCATGGGTGTGGTAGCCGCATGATCAAGATAGGCCGACGGTCTGGTCACCCGATCAGGGTATCTCGTTTGCTACTGTACCGTCCGGACGGTACAGTAGAGCCCATGCGAAGGGACGAGCTTTTGGACGCGGCAGAGGACCTGCTCTGCGATCAGGGCTCGTCCGCACTCACCCTGGCCGCCGTGGCGGACCGGGCAGGCGTCAGCAAGGGCGGCCTCCTCTATCACTACGGCACCAAAGAAGCCCTGATCAAGGGCATGGTGGAGCGTCTGATCGAGGACTTCGACCAGCTCATGGTCGCACAGACCGGGGAGACCTACACCGAGCGCTACCTGCACGCCACGCTGGCCGCCGTCCGCTCCGGGCGGCTGCGACGATGGGCCGTGGTCACGGGCGCCTCGGGCAACCTCTTCCTGCTCGCGCCGCTACGCGAGGCGATGGCCCGCTGGCATCGCGAGGGGTTGGGCGAGGAGCCGGATCCGCGGACGTCGCAGATCGTACGGCTGGCGTGTGAAGGGCTCTGGGACGTGGCCAGCCACGACCCGGAGCTGAACACGGAGGACGATCTCCAAGCGCTCGAGACCCGGATGAAAGCGCTGCTCAAACCCCCTTCCTGAGCCCATGACCCGCCCTCCTCCCCACCGTGGGGACGCGGGCCCGTCGATGTCCTCGGACGACAGCCGGTACGGCGCCGCCCCGACTGGCGCGTGGCCTGCCCCAAGGCGCAGGCCACGATCGAGCGGATGCCCGGACCGCGTCCCGGACACGGGGCCGCCGCTCGCCCGTACACCCGTCGCCGACCCGACCGCTCGACCTGGGCGCTCGACCCGTGACAGTGCTCAGCACTCAGTACGAGCGGGCAGGCGGAAACCCCTGGGGCCACAACCGTCCAGCCGAACCCCTCCAAACCCCTCCCCCACCCCGGCACGAGCTCGCCCGGCCACCCGGCGCGGCGCCCGGATGCCGCGGGACGGGCGGACCCCGAGACCTAAATATGGCGAAATAGTGCGAATTCTTGTGAGGTGTTAAACGATGACCCGTTCCCTGAGGAGTGCTCGTTACGGGGCGGTTCTGACGTTTGTGCTGGGCGGACTGATGGTCGGCACCATGACGGTGCGCATCCCGGCGCTGACCGACAAGCTCGGCCTGTCCGAGTCGACGGTCGGCGCCGTACTCCTCGTGTGGGGCTTGGGCGCGCTGGTGACGATGCAGTCCATGCGCCGGATCATGGCCCGTGCGGGCAGCCGGGCGGTGCTGCGGATCGGCGGGCCGCTCACCGCGCTGGGACTCGTGGCCGTGGCGTTCGCCCCGAACCTCCCGTTGCTCATGGTGGCCGTGGCGCTCTTCGGCATGGCGTTCGGCACCGTGGACGTGGCCATGAACGCCCAGGGCTCCACGGTCGAGCAGGCGTACGGACGGCCGCTGATGAACGGCATGCACGCAGGCTGGTGCGTGGGCGCCATCTCGGCGGGCGCGCTGGGCAGCGTGGCGATCGCCGTGGGACTGCCGTTCACCGCCAACGTCGCGCTGATCGGCCTGATCTCGTTGCCCGTCATGGTCATGATCGGCCGTACGTACCTGCCCGAGCCCCCGGCGGCCGAGACCGCGACGGCGGCCCGCCGGCGCATGCCGCCGATCGTCTACCTGCTGGGCGCGATCATGTTCTTCGCGTTCATGGTCGAGGGCACGGTCGCCGACTGGAACGGCCTCTACATGCGGAACGAGCTGGGCGCCCCCGAGGCGCTGGCCGCCCTCGGCTACCCGGTGTTCGAGCTGGGCATGCTGATCGCCAGGCTCACCGGTGACCGGCTGCGGACCAGGTTCGGCGTGCGGGGCATGCTGACCGTCTCCGGGGTGGCGACGGCCGGGTTCTTCGCGGTGGTGCTGATGGCGCCGGCCGCTCTGGTGGCGGTGTTCGCGATGTTCTTCGTCGGGCTCGGCGTGGCGACGATCTCGCCGCTGACCCTCTCGCTGGCGGGCACCGCGACCGACTCCCCAGGACCGGCGATCGCCCAGGCGGGCGCCATGGGGTACGCCGGCCTGCTGCTCGGGCCCGTCGTGATCGGCTTCATCTCGGACGCCACGACGCTGCGTACCGCGCTCGGCATCGGGGTAGTCCTGGGCGTGCTCATCGCGGCCGCCTCCCGCCTCCTCCCCCGAAGCGAGCCCGCCGCGATCACCTCGGCCGTCCCGCTCACCGAGCGGGAGACCGTCGAGGTCGCGGCCTGACATTGGTGTCCTAAGAGTTCTCTGTGGATCGGCGGCCGGCGGCGCCCCCACCGCCCACGTGGGGGCGCCCCGGCTCACAGACAACTCACAGACTCCTCAGAACTCCCCCAACCGCCGCCCCCACGCTGGACCCATGATCCAGCTCGACGGACTGACCAAACGCCACGGCGACGTGCTCGCCGTGGACGATCTCACCTTCACCGTGCGCCCGGGGCAGGTCACCGGCTTCCTCGGCCTCGACCTGCCCACCTCCGGCACCGCCACGATCAACGGCCGTGCCCACCACGAGCTCCGCCACCCGCTGCGCGAGGTCGGCTCGATGCTGAAGGCGCAGGCCGTGCACCCGAGGGGAAGCGCGTACAAACACCTGCTCTACCTCGCCCAGACGAACGCCATCCCCGACACCCGCGTCGCCGAGGTGCTGGACCTGGTCGGGCTCACGGCGGTGGCGGGCAGGAAGGCTGGCGAGTTCTCGCTGGGCATGGGGCAGCGGCTGGGCATCGCCGCGGCGCTGCTCGGGGATCCGCCGGTGCTGATGCTCGACGAGCCGGTCAACGGGCTGGACCCAGAAGGCGTCCTGTGGATCCGCGGGCTGGCCGCGGAAGGGCGCACGGTGCTGGTGTCCAGCCACCTGATGAGCGAGATGGCGCTGACGGCGGACCGCCTCGTGGTGATCGGCAAGGGCCGGCTCCGATGAAGGGGACCGTTCGCCGAGCTGTGAACGGCGCCCCTCCATCACCTCGAACGTCGCTCGCTCGCCCCGAGCGACCAGGCCCCCGCGCCCGCCCCGGTCAGAGCGCGAAGTCCACGGCGAACCTCTGGTACACCTGCTCCTTGGCCGCCTTCGCCCTGGACGAGTAGGCGGCGTAGAAGGACTTGCCGCATTCCAGGTCCTTCAGCGCCGCCTTGATCTCCTTCTCCAGGTACGGCTTGGCCTGCTCCGGCTTCAGCGGCGGCATCAGGGCCAGGGTGCGGCCCTCGGGCACCTCCGGCAGCGGGCTCTTGCGCAGTTTCTTGGCGACCTGCGTGGCCTGCTTCGCGAACGCCGACCGACCGCGTTCGGCCAGGGCCGAAGGCCTGGTGTCGCTGATGCCCAGGCACGCGCCGAACCGCTTACCGAGCTGCGCGAGCCGCTCGTCCTTGTCGAGAGCGGCCACGGACTTGTCCAGTGCCGCGTTGAGCTGGGTGAGGTAGTCGCCCCGCTGCGAGGTGACGGTGAGGCCCAGGTGCTTCTCGGCCGCCTCGGCGAAGCAGGCGTCGTCGGCCGCGCGCCATTTCTTGAGCTCGTCCGCCGGCATCGCCATCAGGTTCTTGTTGTTCACGCTCTCCCCGGACACCGGGTTGACCGCCGGGTCACCCGGATAGACCAGCTTGGACCAGACGCCGAACCCGTACTTGGCCCGATACGCGCGCAGCGCCTCATGGTCGCCGGCCAGCCGCTCGCGCTCTCCCGGCTGCCACTTGCGCTTGACGATCGGCTCGGCCCGGTAGGTGAGCCCCTTCTCCTGCATGCAGGCCACCCTGGTCTCCTCCATGGCGGCCTTCTTCTCGTAGGCGGCCTGCGTCTCCGGCGAGGGGAGACCGCTGAACATACCGATGAGCAGGGTGGCTGCGACGGCCTTCGTTGCGATCAACATGGTTTGCTCCTTCACTTGGGCATGCGAAACCACGCATGCGAAACGGGCGCATGCGCAACAGCGGCATGCGAAACAGAACTTCCGGCCGAAAGGCCGGATCGGGGGAAGTCTCAGCAGGGGATCTGCATGCGGGACGCGTTCGGCGACACCTCGGGCAGACTGGGGACGACATCGACGGCGAGCACCGCGGTGCCGTTCGCCGTGCCCTTCCTCTTGATGACCTCGCCGAAGGGCAGTTTCGCCTTTCTGTCCCTGGTGTTCACCGTGCGCTCGCCCAGGTAGCGATAGGTGCGCTTGTCGAAGATCAGGTCCGAGCGAGTGCCGTCGCCCTGGTCCATCCCGACGGCCAGGCCGGGCCGGCCGGCGACGTCCACGGTGCCGGGAATGAGCACGATGCCGTCCAGCCCCGCGGCCACCTGGTAGAGCGCGGCGCTCAGGCTGGGGCGAACCACCGACTCGGCGACCAGGCCCTGGAGGGAGGACCACATGCGCAGCGGATCCGGGCCCGTGTCGGCCACGATCTTCGCGCGCACCTGCGCGGGGTCCGTGGGCCAGCTGCGCAGCCGGGCGTAGGCCGGTCGGCCGGGGCAGGTCGCGGGCTCGTACACGGTGTCCTCGACGCCGTGGTCCCAGCGGTTGCGGGGCGCCGGTCCCGTGGCCGACACGGCCTGCTCGCGGCTCAGCCAGGGCTTGCCGACGTCGGCGGCCTCCCAGCGTTCCTCGTTGACCAGCACCTTGGTGTACTGCGGCGTGCCGGCCTCGTCCGCCGCGAACAGGCTGCGCTGGATCAGCCTCCTGGTGTGCACGTACTGGCCGCGGGCCGGCACCGTGTCCGGCTGCTCGGCGGCGGCCCGCGCGGCCAGCTTGAGCAGCGTCTGAGCATCGGCGGGAGGCGCGGCGAGCGGGTTGCCCGGATCGGAGCCGCCCAGGCCCACCTGGGCGGCGAGGATGCCGACGGTGAGCGCCGCCGCCATGGCGCCGACCAGGGCGACTCGCCTGGTACGCAGGAAGGCGCGGGGACGGGCGAGCACCCCACGGCCACGCGGACGGGCGAGCACTCCCCGTCCGCCGGGGCGGGCGATCGTGGACATCAGGGCAGCCCGGGAGGCCGCCAGGTCGTGCGCGCCCGGCTCGGGCGTGTCGGCCCACAGGCGGCCGAGCTCCTCCATCTCATTCATGGTCTGTCCCTTCCAGAGCCTGCCGGATCTTCTTGCGCGCCCGGTTGAGCCGGGAGCGGACAGTCCCGACCGGGACGTCCAGCGCCTCGGCCACCTCCTCGTACGTCAGCCCCGCCCACGCCACCAGCAGCAGCGTGTCCCGGTCGCCGGCGCCTAACCCGGCCAGGGCCGCCACCAGCGGCTTGTTCACCGCGAGCGTGTTCACGCCGTCCTCCACCAGCCCGCCGCCGATCTCCGCCGGGTGTACGCCACCACGCACGTACGCCCGGTAACGGGCCGCCTCGCGCCTGCGCCTCTTGCCGATCACGTTCGAGGCGATGCCGTACAACCAGGGCCGGGCGTCGGCCTGGCAGGACCGGTAGCGGTGCCGGTGCTCGAACGCCGCCAGGAACGTCTCGGACACCACGTCCTCGGCCGCTTCCGGACCGAGCCTGCGGGCCGCGTAACGGTGCAGGGCGGGAGCATGCCGGTCGAACAGTGCGGCGAATGCCTGCGGCTCCCGCAGGGAGCGGCGGATCAGGTCGGTGTCGGCGACCTCGGCTGTCACCGGTTCGGCCATGAACGGTTCAGCTCCTTCGCGCGGGTGCGGGCAGATTCGCCTGTTCTTACCGCTGCTCCGCCGAAGAGTTCACACCGAGGCCCTGCGATTTCTGCTCAGCCGTGCCCCCTTGACGCCGTGCAGCAGGCGGCGCCGCCCGGCCGGGCCGGTGCAGTGCTGGGGGTAGAGGGCCGCTTCGCCGGCGGACACGCGGGTGTCCTGGCGCAACCACGCACGCCGCACACGGCCCGCGGCGCGCGGGTGTCGTGCAACGCCCTCGGCACCGGCAGCACCACCGTGTGGGGCAAGTGCTGGAACAACGGCAACAGGACCGGCGGGGCGCGGCTCGTCTACTGGTGCAAGAACGCGCTCAACAACGGCTCCAGGCAGCACGGCACGGGCTGGAAGACCTGGCAGGTGTCCCTGCCCGAACGGGTGCCGGGCAGGGACCCTGGCGTCAGCCCACCGCGTACGCGCGCGTCACGGTCTGTGTCACACGGCCGCCTCGGGTGTCGGCGACAGTGGCGCGCAGGGATACGTACCCGCTGGTAGCGGGGTTGGCCAGCAGCGCGGCCCAGCCGGAGCCGGACGGGACCACCGGCACTGGACGCCAGCTTCCGCCGTCGTCGAACGACGCCTCCAGCTTGATCGTCCTGACCCGCGCCTCTTCCGCGCCGGGGTTGCGCTCGACACGGATGGGAATTCGGGTCAGCGACCGGGGCTTGGCGCGATTGTGGTCGTCCAGCCCGGCGGGGACGTAGCGGACCGCCATCAGGGGCAGCGCTCGCGCCTCGGCGGTCCGCTCCGAGCGGAACGTCCACACCGACTCGATGCCTGTGGACAGCGTGCCCTGCCGCTGGGCGGACGCGGTCAGCGTGTAGTCGGCCGCCTCGGCTGGGAGCTGACGGGCGTCCAGCAGGCATCGGGCGGGCTGGAGGTAGGCGCACCCGGCCAGGTCCGCCCTGGCGAGCACCGCACCGCCGCGGGCCAGGGTGAGCGTGCCGGTGGTGGCGCTGTCGGCGCCGGTGAGGGAGGCTGCGTCGGTGAAGAGCCGGTCGGCGCTGAAACGCAGCCGGTCACCGTCGCGATCGCCGGCCGGTGTGCCGAACGCGGGACCGGTCACGGCGGCGTTCCAGGTCTCCTTGACGGTGCCGCGCTTGAGGACCCCGGTTGTGCCGGCCACGACGTGCGTGCCCGTCCACACCTCCGTCGTCCAGGCGAACCCGGGCGTCCGGTAGTGCGTCATCGTCCTGGGCAGGTCCATGGCGGGGCTGGCGTAGGGGAAGACGAGGTTCCAGGGTTGCCCCGGAAGCCGGACGCCCACGTATGCCCGGGCCTGGGCGGCCGTGCCGGGAGCCCGGTAGCTCGCCTCCACCTTCACCAGCTCGCTCGTCCGCGCCGTGTAGGTGGGATCGTCCGGGATGCCATTCTCGTGGTAATGGACCAGGTCGTAGCGGTACGGGCTCGGCCGGGTGTCTTTCTTGTGCCAGACGGTCCTGGCCAGGTACGTCAGACCCGGCGTTCTGACAGGGAGCACGTAGTAGGTCATCCCGCCGCCGGCCATGAACCCGAACATCCAGGACCCGTTGATCAGGTTCATCTCCAGCAGATCGGCCTGCCGAGCGGTCGGCTCGTCCACCGCGAACCTCACCTGCCTGCCTTCCCGCACGTCGAGCGTCACCTCGCGGTCGGCGTCGGTCAACGGCACGGCCTGGTGCGCGGTCATGGTCACCTCGTCGTCGCCCACGTCGGCGTAGAGGTTCCAGTCGCCCTTCGGCAGGCGGACCTTCGCCACGCCACGCTGGAAGAACAGCGGCTCCCGGCGTCCGGTCTTGAGGTCGTAGACCTCGCCGGAGCTCACGAAGAGCGGCTGGCCCTCCTTGCCGACGGCCTTGACGGTCAGGTCGTACGACTCGGGCTCCACGTACGCGCCCGCGAGGGTGCGCACCACGATATCGCCGGACCTGGCGGTGACGGTGCCCGGGTAGTCGCCGGGGGCCTTGTCCTCGGCGTGGATCATCAGCTTGACCGAGGCCTCCCCCTTGGCGGGCACCTCGAGCCGCTGCTGCTCCAGGCGCAGCACGTCGTTGGAGGTGGTGAGGTCCAGGGTGACCGGGGTGTCGCCGGAGTTGGTGTAGGTGAGGGTCTTGGTGGCCACTCGCTCCCCCGTGCCGTTCCAGGGGAACGCCGCCCAGACGTTGCCGGTCGTCGCCGCCACCGACTGGGCCAGGGCACGGACCAGGTCCACCCTGCCCGCCCCCTCCTGGTACGGCGTGGCGCTCCCGTTCGGGGCGGCGCTGCCGATGAGCGCCGCCTTCAGCCGTGCCCCGTTCCAGTCGGGGTGCCGCTGCGCCAGGATCGCCGCCGCGCCCGCCACGTGCGGCGCCGCCATCGACGTGCCACTGTGCGCCACGTACGGCCCGTCCGCGGTGCCCGCCGCGGCGGCGGCCATGATCTCCACACCTGGCGCGGTCACGTCCGGCTTGATCGCGTGATCGCCCTTGCGGGGCCCGGCGCTGGAGAAGGACGCCTTCATGTCGTCCCGATCCACCGCGCCCACGGTTAGAGCGGCGTCGGCGCTGCCGGGACTGCCCACCGTCCCGGCGAGCCCGTCGTTCCCTGCGGAGATCACGAACAGCGCGCCGGTCCGCTCCGACAGCGTGTCGACCGCCTGCTCCAGCGGGTCCGCGTCGGGCGTGTCCGGGCCGCCGAGGCTCATGTTGACGACCTTGGCCTTGACCTCTACGGCGGCCCACTCCATGCCGGCCAGGATGTGGGACTCGAACATCATCCGATCCCCCACCTTGCCGAGGGCGATCTTCGCGTCCGGGGCCACGCCGCGCAGCTTCTCTCCCGCGCCCGCGACGATCGACGCCACATGCGTGCCGTGGCCCACGTTGTCACGCACGTCGGTGCCGCCGGTGAAGTCCCGCGCCTGCGTGACCACACCCTTCAGATCGGGGTGGTCGGGGTCGTAGCCGGAGTCCAGCACAGCCACCGTGACGCCCTTGCCCGTCAGGCCCTGCTGCCACGCCTGCGGAGCGCCGATCTGCTTGACGCTCCGGTCCAGGCTGAACGAGCGCTTGCCGTCCAGCCACAGCTTCGTCTTCCCGCCGCTCAACATCCGGGCGCCACCGACCAGGCCCTTCCACGCCTCGGCCGCGCTCTCCTTCGGCACCTGCATGGCCGACATGCCCAACTGGGACAGGTGCCCGGCCTGCCTCGCGCTCCGCGGGGCGGGCACGTCCCCCTGCGCGATCAACGGGATGTCGCCCCGCCGATCGTCGCCGTACCCCCACTCCAGCAGCTGCGTCACGTCGAACAGCCGCTCGTCCAGCACCCCCTGCGCCACCAGCGCGAACGCGTCGGACGGATAGACGTGCAGGTGTCCGTCACGGTACCGGGTGGAGTAGCGGACCCGCCTGCCCGGCCCCGGCTCCACCCGGTGACCGGCGGGGGTGACGACAACCCGGTCGCCGGTGAGCAGGGTCACCGTGCCCGACCGGCCGCTCCCCTGCTGCGCGACCGCCTGCCCGGAGTCCTGCCCGCCGGGATCGGCGGGCGCCTGCACGGTCGCGAATCCCACCGACCCGGCCAGGACGGCGGCGACCAAGCCACTGCCTAAGCTCATGCACACCTCTCCGATGATTGAAGATCGACGCTAGGTATTACCGCCGGGCGGCTATGGGGTTCATGACGTTTCTCCGGGCCTCTCCTGAAACGCGCCCGCAGAGCCGGACATCTGCTGAGATGTGACCAAGTAACCGAGAGGGGGCGACCGCGGGTTACCACCGCCGGAGCAGCGCTTCGAGGCGCTCTACCTGGCGCACTGTCCCGCCGTCGCCGCGTACGTCACGCGGCGTGCCGACTCTCCGGACGACTGCGCCGATGTGATCGCCGAGACCTTCACGACGGCCTGGCGCCGCCTGGATGACATCCCGCCCGGTGACTGAGGCCAGGCTCTGGCTGTAGGGCGTCGCCCAACGCACCCTCGCCAACCACTTCCGCGCCCAGGAGCGGCGGTCGGCGCTGGCCGTAGGGCTGCGCGAGGAACTCGCCGCCTGGACGCGCCCGGTATCCGGCGGGGACGGCGGCGCGGCGGGCCGGGCGTGCCGGCGGCTGTCTCACGACGACAGGTCCTTTTCGCCCCCTACGGTGGGTTGCCGACACCCACCGGCCACTATCCGGCCGACCTGGGAAGAGGACACCGATGGCCCTGCTCAAGCAGACCGATTGGAACGGCACGGAGATCCCCCACACCACGGCGGAGATCACCCGGTACGAGGCGCGAGTTGTGCGCGTCCGCGGGGAGATCGGTGAGATCCGAACCGCGGTGCGCACGATGCGCGAGGAAGGCGGCGCGTTCCTGGAGGAGGCCGCCGCTTTCCTCGGCCCCGAGGCCCTGCTGCTCAACCGCGCCAACGAGGCAGACGGCCCGGTCGACCTGGCCTGGCAGGCCGACACCCTGGAGCGGCGTGACTACGTCCCCACCGGCACGCGCAGCGCGGTGCTCATCGCCTGAGCCTTCACCCGCGCCCACCCCGCGGATCCCGCGTCTTCGACCGCTTCTACCGCGCGGACGCCTCCCGCGCCCGGGCGACGGGGGCGCGGGACTCGGGCTGGCGATCGTCCGCTCCATCGTCACGGCTCATGGGGGGGCGGGTGGAAGGTCCGACCTCCGCTGAAACCGGCGCGCCACCCTCAAGGCGGGCACGAGCGACATCGGTGGCGCCTCCGCCGTGAGCCTGAGCAGGACGGGAAACACTTGCGGGGGCTGCCGGACATCTAGTGAGGTGTTCCGGCACTCTTCGGTTAGGAGATACCTGTGGAAGATCCACGCGTGCCCCCCGACACGCGAGATCGTTTCGAGGCGCTCTACCTCGCCTGCTATCCGGCGATACATCGCTATGCGCTACGCCGTACCGATTCGGTCGACGACGTCGCCGATGTGATCGCGGAGACCTTTCTCGCCGCGTGGCGGCGGCTGGACGACGTTCCGGACGGCGACGCCGCCGTGCTGTGGCTGTACGGCGTGGCACGCCGCGTCCTGGCCAACCACCGCCGCGGGGAGTCGCGCCGTAGCGCTCTGGCCGCCCGGCTCCGCGACGAACTCGCCGTCGGCCAGGAGACGAGGCCCGCCGATCCGCGGACCGACGCCTTGCGCGCCGCCTTCGCCGCTCTGAGTCCAGCCGACCGGGAGGTGCTCGCGCTGGCCGGTTGGGAAGGGCTGACCGGCCCGCAGATCGCCACGGTACTGGGCTGCAGCAGCACCGCCGCCCGGCTCCGGCTGCACAAGGCCCGCAAACGACTGGCCCGGCTCCTCGGCACGACGGACGAGGCCCCCGTGATGACCCCACTGAGAGGAGAAACACGATGAACAAGATCGACCGCATGGTGTCCGCCATCGATCCGGCCGCTGAATTCAGCGAGCCTTCCATGAGCCAGGGTGCCCACGACCTCCTTGAGGAGATCGTGGCGACGCCGCCTGCGCCCCGGCGCGCATCCTGGTTGCCCGGCAGGCGGGTCGCCGAACCCGGGCAGGCCCACCAGTCCCCGGCGATCACCGGGGAGGCGCCGCGACACGGCCCGTCACCCCTGCGTCGTCGCCTGCTGGCGGGAGCGGCGCTCGCGGGCATCGCCGCAGCCGCGGCGGTGGTCGTACCGCTGGTCTCCGGGTCGGAGAGTGCGGCGTATGCGGTGGTGAAGAAGTCCGACGGCACCGTTGAGGTGACGGTCAATGAGTTCCGGGATCCTGAAGGGCTGGAGGCCAAGCTCAAGGCCGAGGGAATCACGGCTGACGTGACGTTCACCGAAGCGGACAAGCGATGCGCGCCTGGCCGTTTCGTCGGCGCGGACCTGGCCTACGATCCACCGAGCACCAAGAACATGACCGAACAGGAGCGCAAGGAGTTCGACAAGCCGGACAACTGGCGCTCCCGCGACGCCGCCGCGCCGATCAACCGGAACACCTTCCTGATCTCCCCGCGTTTCATGCGGCCGGAAGAGACGCTGGTCCTGGAATTTCGACCGGGTAACTACCCAGGGATGGACTGGGCGCTCGGCGCCTATCTGGCCAAGCCGGGCAGTCCGGTCGCGCCCTGCAAACTCGTGACCGCCGACTCCGACGAAGAGAGCGTCAAGGAGATGGCCGGGAACTGATCGTGAGGCGGTGGGGTACGGCGATGTGCACAGGGGCGCGCCGTACCCCACCGGCATGCCTGTCTTGCGATATGCCGGTGCTGAATGGCGCCGATCCCGGGACCAAGCCGTTCGGCGTACACACGCTGAGCCGCGAGTAGCGTTGTGGCATGCGGACGGTGACGAACCTCGCGGCCGGAGACGGGTTCTCACTGGAGCGGGTCAGGATCCGGGCCGAGAGCGAGGCATGGTCGCCGCCCGAGGTGACGGCGGCGTACCGAGTGGTGCTGGTACGAAGCGGCGCCTTCCGGGCCCGTGTGGACGATCAGGTCCTGCTGGCCGATCCTGCGCTGGCCTACCTCGGCGGCGTGGGCCAGGAGCTGAGCATCGCCCACCGCCCCGGGATCGAGGACGTCTGCACGGCCGTGACCTGCTCACCCGGCCTGATGCGCGAACTGGCGGGTGACGAGCCGCCGCGCGCCGTGGCGTTGCCGGTCAACGGCAGGCTGGCCCTCGCACATCGGCTGCTGGTGTCACGGGCCGGGAAGGGCGCGGATTCCCCGGAGCTCGCCGAGATGGTGATCGGCCTGATGGGCGACCTGTTCGAGGCCCGGAACCGCGCCCACCCGGTCCGGGCCCGCGGCCGGGCCGCCACACTGGCGCGACGGCGGGCCTTGGTGGAGTCGGTGCGCACGCTCATCGCCGACGATCTGAGCGCCTCCCTGCGCGATCTGGCTCGGCGCGTCGGCTGGTCGCCCTATCACCTGAGCCGCGCCTTCCGCCAGGAGACCGGAGTGACCCTGACGGCGTACCGCAATCGCATCCGCGCCATGCGCGCGCTCGAGGCCATCGAGGCGGGGCACGATGATCTGGCCTCTCTCGCCGCCGACCTGGGCTTCGCCGATCACGCCCATCTGACGCGCACGATCCGTGGGGAGTGCGGGCTGACACCGGTGGCCGTGCGCCGCCTGCTGGCGGTCCCGCCGCGCTGACAATGCGACCTCATTCGAGCAAGGATCTTCAAGCGGCGGCTGTACGACGGGGACGAGACTCGGTGACATCCGATCCCCGTACGGTGAAGGAGAACGAGCCGATCATGATCGCCCGAGTATGGCGCGCCAGGACCACCGGCACTGCGGCGACCAGCAGATATCAGCAGGTGTTCGAGTCAGAGGTGATGCACGACCTGCGCGGCCTGCCCGGTTTCCGCGGCGCGTACCTCCTGGCCCGCCACGACGAGGAGGCCATGGAGCTGACGACCGTCACGCTGTTCGACTCCCTGGACACGGTCAAGGCGTTCGCGGGCGCGGACCACACCCGCGAACGCGTCACCCCGCCCGCCCGCGCGACGCTGCTGGACTCGGACCCCCATGTCCTGCACTTCGACGTGCTGGTTCACACGCTTGTTCATTGATCGCGCCGCGGACCGAGCCCGGCCGGCAGGGCTTCGAGCGCGGAATCGAAGCGATCTTGATGATCGTCAGACGTGCCGAAACCTGCGGCGATCGCCCGAACCAGCACGGGATGACGTGCGGGATCGAGGCCCAGGGACGGGATCCGGCCCGCCTCGGCCGATACCTGGCCGCTCACGAACGTTGCGACCGTCGTGATCACACGGAGGGCTTCCGAGCGCTGAAGCCCTCCTCGACGAGCGCAAGGGCGGAGCGGAATGAGACCGCGAACCACCGCGCCCTTGCCGGACTAGCGGCGCTGTGCACCGGTCTCGTCGAACAGGTCCTCGAGGGACTGGGCGGTCACCGCATTAGTGGCCCATGACTCCAACTGGGCCAGATCAGCGCAGGTGGAGATCCGGGTGCGCATGTCATCCGGAATATCGAAGCCACGGGCGCCCAGCACCAGCAGAAGCATCCTGACCGCCTCCTCCGCCTTGCCTTCTGCCATGCCTTCCGCTTTGCCCTCCGCTTTGCCTTCTTCCTGGCCGCGGCCGTAGTGCTCGCGGGCGAAGGGGCTGTAGACGGGCCAGGTGGTGGACGTCATGATGATCTCCTCCAGGAGGCGCCGCACGTCGGGCGCGGACATGCGGACTTCTCCAGCCGGACCAGCTGGGTGGCGGGCAACTCGACTCCCAGAAGGTCACGCAAGACCTCCACCGCCAGCTGGGGACGGTCGGTGAACATCTGAACGAGGGCGTCATGTCGGGGGGACGGCATGAAACCCATTGTCACATGTCAAGCACTTAAAGTTACGAGAATGGCGGAACCGACTTCTCCGTGCGAGACGCCTCCCGGCATCGGCCTGGACTGTCGACCTCTCGAAGGTGGCGACATTCGATGATCTAGAGCATTCCGTCCCACATGACCGCCGTCCCGAGGATGATCAGCTCCCGCATAGTCGCGCGTCTTGACAGGCAGCCATTTGGCTGCCTAAATTAAAGGCATCTGAAAGGCTGCATATCGACAAGCGGCAATCCAGGTACGAGGGCGGACATGGACGTGGTGTTCAAGGCGCTGGCCGATCCGAGCCGGCGCGCACTGCTCGACTCGCTCAACGCCCGCAACGGGCAGACGCTGCGCGAGCTGTGCGCCGGACTCGACATGGCCAGGCAGTCCGTCAGCAAGCACCTCGCGGTGTTGGAGGAGGCCGGGCTCGTCGCCACCGTGCGGCGGGGCCGGGAGAAGCTGCACTACCTCAACGCCGCGCCCGTGCACGAGATCGCCCACCGGTGGATCAGCCGCTATGACCAGGCCAGGGTCCAAGCCCTGGCGGACCTGAAACTCGCCTTGGAGGAGACCCAGATGGACGCGCCGACCTTCGTCTACACCACCTACATCCGCACCACCCCGCAGAAGCTCTGGCAGGCGCTGACCGAGCCCGCCTTCACCCGCCGATACTGGGCCACGGAGTTCACTACGGACTGGTCCGCCGGCTCGCCGATGACCTGGGACAACCACGGCGTGGTGATCAGCGACCCGGAGCAGGTCGTGCTGGAGGCCGAACCCTACAGTCGGCTCTCCTACACCTGGCACGCCATCACCCCGGAGCTCGCCAAGCGCTTCGGCTGGGACGAGGAGTTGCTCGACCGGCTGTCCGGCGAGGCCCGCTCGAAGGTCACCTTCACCATTGAGGAGGCCGCCGCGCAGGTCGTGAAGCTCACCGTCATGCACGACGGCTTCGAGCCCGGATCGAGCCTGGCCGAGATGGTCAGCCACGGCTGGCCGAACGTGGTGGCGAGCCTGAAGTCGCTGCTGGAGACCGGCGAACCGCTGCCGGAGGATGCGTGACGTCCCCGATCAGGGTTCGACGGCGTCGCGGGCTGCCGCCCCGCCCAGGCAGCGCCCAGAGGAAGGCGAGCAGCCCGAAGGGCATTGCAGGCGCGCCGAGCGCCGTCCAGAAGCCGCCGTGACGAAGAAACCTGGTGTGCGATGGCTGCGGCAGCGATCCAAACGTCATGGATGGGCTGACGAATCGGCGAGGCTGTGACATTGGGGCCCCCAATGTCACAGCCCGAGCCCCATGCGAAGCGCCCCCACCGCGAGGACCGCGCCTTGAAGCCAAGGGCTTGGGGGCCCCAAAGTCACAGCCTGAGCGCTATAGCGCGAAGACCGTGCTTCCCCTTGCGGCTACCTGCGCTTGTTGATCTCTTCGGTGAGCTGCGGCACGACCTGGTGGAGGTCGCCCACCACGCCGTAGTCGGCCAGTTCGAAGATCGGGGCCTCCGGGTCCTTGTTGATCGCGACGATCGTCTTGGCCGTCTGCATGCCGGCCCGGTGCTGGATGGCGCCCGAGATGCCCGCCGCGATGTACAGCTGCGGCGAGACCGTCTTGCCCGTCTGTCCCACCTGGAACTGGTGCGGGTACCAGCCGGCGTCCGTGGCGGCGCGGGAGGCGCCGACGGCGGCGCCGAGCGAGTCGGCCAGGCCCTCGATGATCGAGAAGTTGTCGGCGGAGCCGACGCCGCGCCCGCCCGAGACCACGATCGCGGCCTCCGTCAGCTCCGGCCGGGCGCCCTTCTCCTGCTTGACCCGCTCGACGATGCGGGCCGCCTTGGCGGCGTCGGACAGGGTGACCGACACCTCCTCCTCGGCGCCGGCGGCGGGGGCGGCCTCGGGGGCGGTCGAGTTGGGGCGTACGGCGACGATCGGCGTGCCCTTGCTCACCTTGGACTGCACGTTGACGCCGCCGCCGAAGATGGACTGGTCGGCCACGAAGCCCTCGCCCAGGCCCACGGCGTCGGTGATGACGCCGGAGTCGGTCTTGACGGCCAGGCGCCCGGCGACCTCCTTGCCCTCGGACGTGGCGGCCACGAGCACGGCGGCCGGGGACGTGGCGGCGACGAGCTGGGCGAGCAGCTCGGCCTTGGGCGCGACCACGTAGTCGACGATGTCGCTCGACGCGGCGACGTAGATCTTGTCAGCGCCGTATTCGGCGAGCCTGGCCTTGGCCTCGGCCGTGAGGCCGGGGCCCGCCCAGACGGCGGAGGGGGTGCCGAGCGAGCGGGCCAGGGTCAGCAGCTCCAGCGTGACCTTCTTGACCTCGCCTTCGACCTGCTCGACGAGAACGAGAATCTCCGACATATCAGCAAAACTCCCGTTCTCAGATGAACTTCTTGGACGCGAGGTAGTCGGCGGCCTTCGCGCCACCGTCGCCCTCGTCCTTGACGATCGTGCCGGCCGCGCGCGGCGGGGCGGCGGCGAAGTCGACGACCGAGGACCACGCGGCGGCCAGGCCCACCTGGGCGGCGTCGATGGAGGCGTCGCCGATGGCCAGCGTCTCGACCGGCTTCTTCTTGGCGGCCATGATGCCCTTGAACGACGGGTAGCGCGGCTCGTTGATCTTCTCGACCACGGAGACGACGGCCGGCAGCGTGGCCTCGACCTTGTCGAAGCCGTAGTCGGTGATGCGCTGGACGGCGATCGAGGAGCCTTCGACGTCGACCTTGTTGGCCAGCGTGAGCTGCGGGGTGCCGAGGCGCTCGGCCAGCATCGCGGCCAGCACGCCGGTGCGCGCGTCGGTGGACTCGGAGCCCAGGATGACCAGATCGAACCCGATCTTCTTGAGCACCTGCGCCATCGCGTACGAGGTGGACAGCGCGTCGGAGCCGTGCAGCGCGTCGTCGCTGAGGTGGACGGCCTTGTCGGCGCCCATGGCCAGCGCCTTGCGGATGGTCTCGGTGGCCTTGCCGGGGCCCATGGTGAGCACGGTCACCTCACCACCGTGGGCCTCCTTGAGCCGCAGCGCCTCCTCGACCGCGTACTCGTCAAGCTCGTTGACCACGCCGTCGACGGCGTCGCGGTCGAGCGTCTTGTCATCGGACCGCAGCTTGCGCTCGGTCGCAGTGTCGGGGACCTGCTTCACGCAGACGACGATGTTCATGGCCGGTGGCCGACCTCCCGTGTTCGCGTGCGCCACCGCCTCGTTGCGGCGGGCGCCGAATGCAATGCTGTCCAGACTGCCAGGTGCCCACCGGGCCACTGACAGAGGGTCTGCCCAAGCTTTCGCCAGTTATGTTACCCATGAGTAGCTTAACTGCAAACCCGCAGCCACCCACTATACAGAACTTTGTTCGGTCTAGGCTGACAGCAGGAACACGACCCCCACCACCAGTGCCGTACCCGCGAACAGCGCCAGCGTGAACGTGCTGAACACCGTCGCCAGCCCGAAACACAGTCCCACGGCCCCCGCCACGCTGACCAGATCCGTGATCATGCGGCTGCGCCGGAACAGGCTTTTCGAGAACAGCGCCACCCCGGCGTCGGCCACCACGGCCAGCGCGTACGCCGCCAGCAGGAACAGCGCCACCTCGGGCAGCGGCCCGCGGGCGGCGGCGGCCAGCAGCGACACGAACAGTCCCGAGCCGATCAGCCAGCGCCTGCGCACCTTCTCCCGGTGCCTGGCCCTGGACTCCTCCACCGATCTGCGCGGCCGTCCCTTGCCCGGCCGCCACTCCCTCGTGGCCAGGTCGTCGGCGAGGCTCATCGCCCGGGGCTGGACGTGGCGTACGTGGGAGACCGGCTCGACCCCCAGCCTGGCGCAGAGCTGCGCGGCCGTCGGCCGCGCGGCGGGGTCGGTGGACAGGCACTCGCGTAACAGCGGCGCCAGCCACTCGGGGACGCCCTCCAGATCGGGCGAATGGTGCACGACCCGGTAGGCCACCGCGGAGGCGGGCCCCTGCCCGTACGGCTGCCGCCCCGTCGCCGCGTACGCCAGCGTCGCCCCGAAGGAGAACACGTCGGCCTCCATGCCCGCGCTCTTGCCCTCCAGCACCTCGGGGGCCAGGTAGCCGGGCGTGCCCACCACGGCGCCGGAGGCCGTGACCGACAGCGAGTCGAGCGCGCTGGCGATGCCGAAGTCGATGACGACGGGCTCGCCCTCGGCCATCATCACGTTGGCCGGTTTGAGATCGCGGTGCACCACGCCGGACTCGTGCATGGCGAGCAGCGCGTCGGCCAGCCCGGAGGCCAGCCTGCGCAGGTCGGCCACGGGCACGGGCGTGGCACTGAGCGGGCGGCCCTGGACGTAGCGGGTCACGAGGTAGGGCCGGGCGCCCTCCAGCGAGGCGTCGAGCACCTCCGCCACGTGCGACCCGCCGACCCGCCGCATGGTCTCCACCTCGCGCGCCAGCCGGGCCAGCGCCCCGCCGTCGGCGATGACATGGGGATGGAGCACCTTGACCGCGACCGTACGTCCCTCGGCGTCGAGGGCGAGATGCACCTCGCCGAACCCGCCCGCCCCGAGCTTGGAAAGAAGCTCATATGGGCCGAGGTGCTCGCTCATACCTCATCTCTCCCCCCGAGAGCCGATGGGGACACTCAGGACCAGGGAGTCAGGAACCCCAGCCCGAGGTCGCTGAGCAGGCTGTCGATCAGCCCGGTGATCAGACCGATCGTGCTCTGCTGGGCGTTGTCCGCCAGCTCGTCGATGACCGTCTTCGGCGCCCGCCACGGGTACCACGACGCGTCCTGCCCCAGCGCGAACATCACCGCGAACAGCGCCGCCGTGCCCACCAGCACGACCGCGACCAGCGCCGCACCGGGGCTGCGCAGCACGCCGGTGAGCGTGCGGGTGACGGCCTGGCGCGGCGCGCCGCCGCCCGGCAGCACGAACAGGCCGGCCGCGAAGGCGCCCGCCGCGAACGAGGCCGCCTCGTTGACGCTCATCCCGCCCGCCCAGTGGAGCAGGCCCCAGACGCACAGGCCGAACAGCAGCGCCAGCGGCACGTGCACCGCCGTCACGAGCGCGGACTTGACCAGCGCCCACGGCGTGCCGACGACCGCCAGCAGCGGGTCGGCCGAGCTGCTGCCGCGCATCTGGCGCCGCTTGACCAGGTCGCCGAAGAGGTATTCGCCCAGCCGCAGCACCAGCGCGAGCGCGACGGCGATCGCGCCGACCATGACCGGCATCATGACGGTCAGCGCCACCAGCGTGACCAGCATGAGCAGGCCCACGACCTGGCTGCCGAACAGGTACCTCTTCCGCTCGGACGGCGGGGTGTACTGAGACGGCGGGGTATACGGCCTGACCTGCGACGGCGAGGTGGGCGGCGGCGCCGGGTAGCCCGCGACCCGCTGGTCGGTGCGGGCCATCGGCGGCCTGGCCGCGACCGGCGCGGGCACGTACGGCGGCGGCCGCTCCTCCCGGTACGGCCGTTCCTCCCTGCGCGTGGGCGGACGCTCCTCCCTGCGCGTGGGCGGACGCTCCTCCCTGGCCGGGGGCGGCGCGGTCTTGCCGTACTCGACCGGCGGCAGCAGGTCGGAGAACGTGTCCATGGTCCGCGTGCCGCCGCCCATGCGCTTGGTGCCGGTCGGCCCGTCGAAGGACGTCTCGTTGAAGGTGGTCACGGCCGGGTCGAGCGCCCTGGCCATCCGCAGCAGCTCGTGCGCGCTGGGCCGGGACGCGGGGTCGACCTGCAGCGCCCTGCCGAGCCAGCCGCGCAGCCACGCGGGCGCCTTGTCGATCTGCGCCCGCCCTTCCATGATGTTGAAGCAGACCGCCTCGAACGTTCCCGTGCCGAACGGCGGCGCCCCCGTCGCGGCGAAGAACACCGTCGAGGCCAGCGCGTGCACGTCGGCCGCCTGGGTGATCTCGGAGTCACGGATGATCTCGGGCGCCAGATAGCCCGGCGTGCCGACGAACATGCCCGTCTGGGTCAGCCTGGTCGCGTTCACCAGGTGGGCGATGCCGAAGTCGATGACCAGCGGCTCGCCGTTGACCAGCATGACGTTGGACGGCTTGAAGTCGCGGTGGATCACGTCGGCGGTGTGGATGGCCACCAGCGCCTGGCAGAGGCCCTGAGTGAGCCTGATGACCTCGCGCGCCTCCAGCGGGCCGTCGGCCAGGACGGTGTCCTCCAGCGTGCGGCCGGGGGCGAAGCGGGTCACGACGTACGGCTGGCCGCCCACGAGCTCGGCGTCGATCACCTCGGCGACGTGCGGGCTGCGCACCCGGCGCATGGTCTCGACCTCGCGGGTCAGCCGGTCGCGCGCCTTGAGGTCGGCGGCCACGTGCGGGTGGAGGACCTTGATGGCGACTTCGCGGCCCTCGCCGTCGAGACCGAGGTGGACGACCCCCATGCCACCTTCGCCGATCTTCCTGACCAGCCGGTACGGGCCCAGGCGTTCTGGTGCTTGGGTGCTCATCGCCACCTTCCCCGCGTCATCCCCCGGGATTCCCCCTTAGCCCGTCTAGCTGTCTGACCACTGGATTGACGTTCAGCGGAGTCCATACGGCCCCCCTTGGCTTGTCCCCGAACGTGCCGGCGGCGAGGATCAGCGAGAGCGCGGCGGCCGCCGCGAGAGCCCCCGCCATCACCATCGCCGCTGTCCTCGAGGGTACGAGCGATGAGAGCGTTCTGCGCATTTGTTTGCCAGGACCCTCCACTCCCGGGCCCGCGCAGACGGTCCACAACGCGACCGCGGCGCCCCAGGCCAGGGCGTTGGACGGGTCCATCCTGGCCACCACGGTGAGCAGCAGCGTCACCGGCAGGCCCAGGATGAGCGCGTACAGCATGAGTGCCAGCGTGATGCCCACCGACTTGGCCAGCGCCTGCGGGAAGGCGAACACCCTGACCACGTCGAGCGCCGCGGCCCCCGCGGCCCTGCGGGAGGTCAGCTGGGGCTGGGCCAGGTCGGCCGCGCGCAGCAGGATCGCGGCCGGGATCGCCACGACCGCGACCAGCACGGGCGCGATCACGGCCGCCACGATCATCACGACGAGCAGCATCGCGCCGGCCACGCCGTAGGCCCTCGACCGCTGCAGCATCTTGCCGGGCGCGACCGACGGGATGTACGGCTCCCGCTTGGTGCTCGGGTCCGGCTGCGGGTACTGCGGCGGGATGTACGGGGGCGGCTGGAGCGGGCTCGGCCCGGGCCGGGCGTAGTCGGGCACGTCGGGACCCGCGCTCGGCACCTGGGCATGAGGCGCCTGGGCGTTCGGGACCGGCGTGTGGATCCGCCCGTAGTCGGCCGAGTCGGGGCGAACCCGTCGGGTGGGCACGTCGCCCTCACCCGGCGGGGCCACGAGGCCGTGGTTGTTGACGGGCTGCTGCGGCTGCCAGGGCGGCGGGGTCAGGCCGCTCTCGCGCTGGATGCGCCGCAGCTCCTCCGGCGTCACCCTGCGGGTCGGCCACGGGTCCGGCTGGTTGGGCAGGAGCGAGACGTACTGCTGGTCCTGGGGCGGCGCGGCGGCCTGCTCCTGGGACTCCAGCAGGCTCTTGGGCGTCACCGGCGGCGTGGAGATGTCGTACGACGGCTTGTCCTGCACGCGCGGGGGCTCGGTCGGCCGCGGAACGGTCGAGATCTCGTCGGGCACGGTGCTCGGCGTCTTCGGGAGCATCCGGGCGGTCTGCTCGGCCAGGTCGGCCGCCTTGGGGCGCTTGTTCGGGTTGCGCTGGAACGCGGCCTTCAGCAGCGGCTGCAACGTCGCCGGGGCGGCGCTCACGTCGGCCTTGCCCGCGGTGATGTTGTAGAAGATCATCTCCAGCGTGCCCTTGCCGAAGGGCGGCAGGCCGGTGGAGGCGAACAGCAGCGTGCCCGCCCACGCGTGCACGTCGACCTCCGGCCCCGCCTCCTGGCCCTCGATGATCTCGGGCGCGAGGTAGCCGGGCGTGCCGATGAACATGCCGGTCTGCGTCAGCCGGGTCGCGTCGACCGCCTGGGCGATGCCGAAGTCGATCAGGACGGGCTCGCCGTCGAGGATCAGCACGTTTCCGGGCTTGAGGTCGCGGTGGATCACGCCCACCGAGTGCACGGAGGCCAGCGCGGCGGCCACCCCGTGCGCGAGCTTGACCAGCGAGGGCAGGTCGAGGGGCCCGTCGTCCTTGACGATCTCGTCGAGGGGACGGCCCGGGACGTACTGGGTGACGATGTACGGGCGATGACCGGTGACATCGGCGTCGAGCACCTCGGCGATGTATTTGCTCCGCACGCGCCGCATCGTCTCGACCTCGCGCGAAAGCCGCCGCCTGGCGACCTCGTCGCCGGCGACCTCTCCGCGCAGGACCTTGACCGCCACCTGCCGCCCCTGGGGGTCGACAGCGAGGTGGACAACGCCCATCCCGCCTTCACCGAGCCGCCTGAGCAGCCGGTAAGGGCCTAGTCGGTCATCGTTCATGGCATGAAGCACCATACCGGCTTAATCCCCGCCCACGAGATGAACCATGAGGCCACATTCCCACTCGTACAACGTCCAGAAAGGGGCCATCGGTTTCCCATCCAACGGTCTCGAATCGGCTTCAGTTTCCCCTCAACCGGCCAGCGGCAGAACCTCGGCGCTCTTCAGCCCGGCCAGCGCGGCACCGGACACGGCCAGTTTCGACCTGCGCACGCCGCTCCCGATCACCACTCTGGGATGCTCGGCGACGTGCGTGTCCACCAGGATGGGCCAGTCGGCGGGCAGGCCCAGCGGGGTGATGCCGCCGTACTCCATCCCGGTCAGCTCGACCGCGTCGGCCATCGGCGCGAAGCTCGCCTTCCGGGCGTCGAGGTGGCGGCGGACGACTCCGTTGACGTCCACGCGCATCGTCGCGAGCACCATGCAGGCCACGTAGCGCGTCTCGCCGCCGCGCTTGGCCGCGACGACCACGCAGTTGGCCGACTCGTCGAGCGTCACGCCATACCGCTCGCAGAACGCCGCCGTGTCGGCCAGCTCAGGATCGATCTCGGCCACTTCGACGCCCTCCAACTCCGGCACGGCGAGCGCGACCGGGTCGGCCAGCAGGTCGGTCCGGTCGTTGGCGGGCACCCAGTGCAACGCCATCCCCATCTCCTCGATTTTATCTCCGCAGATCGCTTCTCCCAGGAGCCTACGGTGGCCGCGGGGGTGGCGTGCGGCGTCAGGCGGACTGCAGCACTCGCTGGTGCAGCTGGGTGACGACGCTGCGGGCGGACTCCATGGCCCCCGCCTGCCATGCGATCAGATGGGTGAGCCAGTCGCCCGCGAAGTAAACCCTTCCGGCGGGGCGTTGCAGAAAAGTGAAGGACGAATCAAAGTCGGGCCAGCGCACCCAGCCTCCCTGGATGTGCGGCTGGCGGTCCCAGGCGATGGAGACGCCGGACAGGAGGTTCTGGCGGTATTTGTCGCCGTGGATCTTCTTGCCCTGGGTGAGCGCTCTGCGCCTTCTGTCCTCCGGGGTGAGGGCCGCGTACAGCTCGGCGTTCCGCTCGGTGTTGTAGTAGCCGACGAGGAGGCCGCGCTCGGAGTGGTAGCCGTGGGACGGGTACCAGATGTGGGTGATGTCCAGGTCGGTCTCGGTCACGCCGCCGTAGATGCGGTCCTCCAGCTCCCACCAGCGCCGGCCGTACTCTAAGCCGATCTTGCCGGCGGCGACCGGGACCGGGGCGCTGAGCGCGGTGGTGACCTGGGCGCCGAGGTTGTGCGGGATCCTGGCGAGGATGTGGGGCGGCAGGGCGGCGATGCAGTAGTCGGCCTTGATGCCGCCGCCCTCCCAGGCGACCTCGACGCCGTCCGCCAGGCTGGTGATCTTGGTGACCTTCGCGCCGGTCCTGATCCGGTCGCGGCCGACCGCCTCCGTCAGCTTGGTGACGATGGCGTCCATGCCGCCGACGGGCTGGAACATGGGGGTGGCCTGTTCGTAGCCGAAGTCGTTGGTGATGGCCCGGCCGGTGCCGGCGGCGAGGACCTGGTGGAGGGTGCCCGGGGCGTCGAGAGGAGTGCCGACGTCTATTGCCGGATATTTCGTGAAACCGCGGCGCATGGACCCTTCGTATTCGTGCTTCGGGCCCAGGTCGCCGAATCTCCGGAGAAAGTCGAGCAGCGTCTCCTGATCGACCTTGCTGACGGTTTTGTCCAGCGCGCCGACATTTGTCGCTTTAGCCAGCAATTCCGCGATATAGCCGTACATGTCGGCTCGGGCCGTGCGCGCCCGCATCGTCCGGCTGTTGGTGTGCACGTAGGCGGCGGCATTGTTGTTGACGAAGGTCTCGATGGGGATGCCCAGCTCACGGCAGTAGTCGAGGGTCACCATCCAGGGGGCGATCCGGCCGGGGCCCGCGTTGAAGTAGACGCCCTCGCCGAACTTCACGTCCTGGGCGGGCCCGTTCAGCTCGGCCAGCCGGTCGCCGCCGCGCAACGTGAGGTTCCGCCCGCCCGGCTTCTCCCTGGCCTCGAGGAGCGTGCAGTCGTACCCGGCCTTGCCCAGCTCGTACGCGGCCGTCAGCCCCGCCACCCCGGCGCCGAGGATCACGACCTTCGCCGCCCCCTTGCCGCTCAGGCTGAAGTCGCCCGGCCTGGGAGCCGCGAACTGTTTGTCCTGCTCGGACGGCGCCAGTCCGAGGGCGCCCATGGCGGCGTACATGGCGCCCGCGCCGCCCACCGCCCCGATCCCGACGAGCAACCCCCGCCGGGTCAGCGCCGCACCCTCCACGCCGCCGTCTCCCCTCCGCACTCCACAGAACCGCTCCGCACCATACGCCCGGGGTCAGCCGTACGGGCCGCTGCCGCAGGCGATCTGGCCGCCGATGGTGGCGAAGATGCCGAACAGGGCCATGACCTGGGCGAAGTCGTCCGTCGTGAACTCGATGTGCCGCGGCCCCACCGACTTCACACCCGGGATCAGCGCCACGGCCGCCGCGATGGCGGTGGAGTTCCACTCCACCCCGAGCGTGTACGGCGCAGCCACCGTATAAGGCGTGAAGTCGCTCAACCGGTTGAGCGCACGAGCCGTCGCCTCACGGATCCTGGCCTGGGCGACGCTCGGCGGCAGCAACTCGGCGGAGAACTTGTCGATCCCCTTCTTCACCGCGACCGTCTCGACGTCGCCGAGCAGCTCGCGCGCCTCTTCCCCGACGGCCTCGTCCCCGGCCACCAGCACGACCGGCACCCCGTGGAACCCGGCGCACGCGGCCACGAGCCTGGTCTCGCCGCACAGCTCGCCGTTCAGGTAGACGTTCTGGATCTCCTTGCCCATCCAGGTGTGGTTGAGCACGCCGTGCGGCACGCCCGCGCGGGCGTGGTAGCCGACGAAGCACGCCGCCTGGAACGAGCCGTCGAGCCCCTGGGCCATCCGCTGCGCCTTGCCCGGGCCGCGGATGAGGCTGGCGCGCGGGTCGAGCAGGTCGATCCGGAGGTTCTTGGTGGAGCCGTGGGCGTCGTTGACCAGGACGCCGGCCGCCCCGGCGTCGAAGGCCCCCTCGATGGCGGCGTTCGCGTCGGCCGTCATCAGCTCGCAGCCGCGCTCGTACCCACGTTTGCCGGCGTGCATCTCCTCGGGGTCGGTCAGCCCCGTGATGCCCTCCATGTCGACGGACAGATAAACCTTCACGCGTTCCCACTCCTCATCAGGCGCCCCATGTCTCCACCCGCCGGACCTCGTCCTCCGTCATGAGCCCCACGTGCTTCTCGACGAAGGCCGTGGCCTCCTCGCGCCACCGGTCCGGGATCTCGGCCAGGGCCCGCGGGTAGCAGCGGTCCAGCCAGGCCGTCGACTCCTCCGAGACGTCGAAGTAGTCGAGCGCCTTGGCGAAGAGCGTGTTCTCGATTCCGGGGACGCGGGCGAACCCGTACTCGATCATCTCCTGCCCCCCGTACGGCGGCTTCTTGAGGTACTTCTGCGCGACGGGGCGGTCGGCGGTGATGGGGGTGTCGAGGGGGCGGCGCTCGACGGCCGCCTGGATGAGCTCCTTGTAGAGGCACTTCCCGCAGGTACGGCACGGGCCGTCGGTGCCGCGCAGGCACCAGCGCACGCAGTCCTTGAGGTCGGACCCCAGCGCCAGGCGCATCGTGGTCGCCTCGCTCACCCCGCCGACGGGGAGCACGATGTGCACGCCGGCGGCCGCGAACAGCCGGCCCCACCTGCCGTGCGGCGACCACATGGGGTTGTCGGGCGTGTAACGCCACAGGTAACGGCCCCCGCCGAGCCAGCGCGAGCCGAGCTCGTAGCCGAAGCCCAGCCCGCCGAGGTCCAGCTGGTCGGCGAGCAGCAGCGCGCCGGCCGCGACCGCGTGGTGCTCCGGGTAGCCGGGACGCGGCTCGGCCAGGGTGAACTCCAGGTCGGAGGTGACCGTGCTCAGCTCGCGGCCGGTCTTGGCGGCGAGCTTGGCCAGGACGTCCGACCGGTAGTGGGACCAGCGGTTGGGGACGCGCGGGTGCGGCACCCGGCGGAAATGCACGAACGGCGCCTGCGGGTAGACGGTGGCCGCCGCCACGGAGTCCGCGCCGCCGCTGTACGAGATCGCGAGCCGGGTCCCCGGACGGCGGGGCTCGGCCCCCACCGGACCGGCCTCGACGCCCCACCCGGCGTGCAGGGCGTCGGCGAGGTCGGCCGAGATGGCGCGGTCGAAGGAGATGCGCTTCCTCGTCCACGGCGCCACGACCGTCCAGGCGGCGACGGCGAAGAGGTCCGGGTGGGCGTCGCCGGGGACGCCGCCGATGGAGCAGGAGTTGATGGCCAGCTTGATGGGGTGCTCGTCGGAGGCCTTGCCCGTGATCTCGTCCTCCGCGTCGAGGCGGAAGGTCAGGCTCGTGCCGGTCCAGGTCACGCGCACGGCTGCTCCCCCTGTTGCCCGGAAGCGCGTCCGGAGCGGAGGTCGTCGATGGCCTGCCAGACCAGGACCTCGTTCTGGAGCACGCCGTCCAGCGCCTTCGCCGTCTCCTGGGCGAGCCGGTGGGTGTCGTCGAGCTTCGCCTTGTCGGCCCTGCTGATCCCGGAGCCGCCGGTCGGGCGGGCGTTCCTGAGCCGCTCCACCTCGCTCTGGAGGGTGGCCATCTCCCGCCGGACCGTCTGGACCTCCCAGAGCGCGTCCCTGATGTCCTGACGGTGGTCGGAAATGGAGATGTAGCGGGAGTCGAACCACGTACGCACGGCCTTCCGGAGCCGCGCAGGGACCAGGACGCGCATCATGAAACGCCACCATACTGGCAAACCCGCGCCCGATAGGACGAGCCGTTCGAATGGGTCGACTTTCCCTTTTCAGCGGCCGGTGAACTTGGGCTTGGCCTTCTCCGAGAAGGCCCGCATGCCGATCTTGGCGTCGTCCGTGGCGAACAGTCCGGAGAACTGCAGGCGCTCGATCTCGAGCCCCGTGTCGAGGTCGGCCTCCAGGCCCTGATCGACCGCTTGCTTGGCGGCGCGGAGCGCGACCGAGGGGCCGCCGACGAACGTGGCGGCCCACTCCAGGGCGGCCGTGTAGACCTGCTCGTCGGGCACCACCCGGTCCACCAGGCCCAGGTCGAGGGCCTCGGCGGCGGGCACGTGGCGGCCCGTGAAGATCAGGTCCTTCGCCCGCGCCGGGCCGATCAGGCGGGGCAGGCGCTGGGTGCCCCCCGCGCCGGGGATGAGGCCGAGCAGGATCTCCGGCTGGCCCAGCTTGGCCGACTCCCCCGCGACCCTGAAGTCGGCGCAGAGGGCGAGCTCGCAGCCGCCGCCCAGCGCGTAGCCGGTGACGGCGGCGATGACCGGCTTGCCGATCCGCGCGACCTCGGTGAAGCAGGCCTGGAGCGTACGGGAGTGGGCGGCCATGTCGGCGTAGGACATGTCGGCCATTTCCTTGATGTCCACGCCCGCGGCGAAGACCTTCTCGCCGCCGTAGACGATCACGGCCTGTACCTGCGGGTCGGCGTCCACCTCGCGGGCCGCCTCGACGATCTCCCGCTGGACCTGCATGTTGAGGGCGTTCATCTTCGGACGGTCAAGACGGATCGTGGCGATCTGGTCGGCCACCTCGACGCTCACAAACTCACCCATGAGCCGAACCTAACAGAGTGATCGCGTTCGTCCATGGCAGCCACGGTCAGCGCGCGGCGGAGATCACCTCGTCCACCGTCTTCCTGCTGCGGGAGGCGCGGACGAGCGCCGCCGACAGGCGGGCCAGCTCGTCGCCGGAGTGGGCCAGCGCGGCCAGCGGGCGCGCCTGGCGGGGCAGCCCGAGCTTGCCCGCACCCTCCAGCACCCGCTGGTCCAGGTGCGGCGCGACCTGGGGCCACACGGCCTGGACCTCGCGCAGGAAGATGTCGGCCCCCGTCGGGCCGATGCCCGGGAACTCCGTCAGCAGCGCCGCGATCCTGCGGTCGTCGCCGCCGGCCTCCGCGCGCAGGCGGCGCAGATCGCCCTTCCAGCGGTCGAGGAGAAGTTCGGCGCCCTTGCCCAGCATCGTCGAGGTGCGTTCGTCGTAGCGGACGTAGTGGCCGCGGTCCAGCGCGTCCACCCGGTCCTGCCAGCTCGCCTCCCGCATGGCCTTCGGCGTGCCGTACCCGGCCTCGAACAGCTCTCTGGCGCCCGCGACGGCGACCTCGGCCGAGATGCGCGCGCTGAGCAGCGTGGCCAGGACGAGCAGCTGGTAGAGGGGCTTGGGCTGGTCGGCGAGTTTGATGCCGGCCTCGCGGGCGAACGTCCGGCCGTATCGGTCGAGCAGCACGTCCACGACGGCTTTCTCGGTCTTGCCCATGCCAGCCCGCTACCCGGGGCGTGTCGTGACATGCCGGGTTTGGGGTGGAGGTCGCTGGGGAGGCGGAGGGTTGGCGACTGCGAAGGAGCTAGCCGTGCTGACCTTGACTGACAACGCCGTCGAGGCGATCCGCGATCTGATGGTCGGAGAGGACGTGCCCGCCGACGCGGGCCTGCGCATCTCCCCGAAGCCCGACGAGGCGGGAACGCTGGAGCTCTCGCTGACGAGCACACCGGAAGCGAGTGACCAGGTCGTCGAGAAGGAGAACGTCCGCGTCTTCGTCGCCGAGGACGTGGTCGAGATCCTCGACGACAAGGCGCTCGACGCGCAGCCGGGCGCGCCGGGGCAGCCGATGTTCCGGCTGGGTCGGCGGGCCTGACAGGGCTCAGCCGAGATCGGGTCCGGTCTCGGGCGGGCGCACGTCGCCCAGCCCGAACAGGCCCACCAGCGTCCCGTCCACCCGGGTGACGACGACGTGGTCCACCTTGGCCCGGTCCATGCGCCGGACCAGCGGTTCGAGCTCCTCGCTCGGCCGTACGGCGGTCACGCCGACCCGCATGGCCCGCTCGGCGACGCCGTTCAGATCGGCGCCCTTGAGCTCGCGCGAGCCGATGACGCCCTGGACCACGTCGTCGTCGTCCACCACGACCGCCAGCCCGGCCGGATCGGCGATGATGCGCTCGGTGATCTCGTCCAGAGGGTCGCCGAGGGCGGCCCTCACGGGGTCGCGGCGAAGGTACCGCGACACCAGCGTGGCCGTGCCCTCGTAGGGCAGGTCCGCGGAGAGCCAGTCCATCTTGCCCTGCCGGTAGTCGTACACATGCTCGAACCCGAGGTGTTCGAGCCGGTGGGCGGCCCGCGGGCTCAGGTCACAGAGCCAGTCGTGGCAGTAGACGACGACCGGCCGCCCCGGATCCAGCTCGCCGGCGGACGTGCGCATGGCGGCGAGCGGCACGTGCACGGCCCCGGGCAGGTGCGCCCACGCGTACTCCTTCTCCGGCAGCACCTCCACGAGCTGGGCCCGCCGGTTGGCGACCAGGTCCCGCACGGCTTCGCGATCGATGATGTTCGTCATGGCGTCCCCCTGCCCTCAGACGGCGATTCGTGTCACGATGACGAGGCGTCCTGCTTCAGGGAGTGCCCGATGTGTGACGATCCGCTGCTGCCCGCCTCCGTGGCCCGCGCGCTCGCCGACTACCGTGAGCTGCGGGACGCGCACGGCCCCTGCTGGGGCGAGCCGCCCATCCCGTACGTCGTCCAGGCCTGGGCCACCGTCTTCCTCGACCGCCGCTACAACTACTGGGGCGCCGGGCTGCGCCAGCTCGCCGGGCGCCATCCCCCGGAGGAGGCCGAGGACCATCTCGACGAGGTGGATCCGGAGCGGGCGGTGCGGGACGCGCTGGCGGGCGACGTGCTGGACAACCTGGCCGCGCTGCGCCTGACCCCCGAGGGGTTCGCGCTTGAGGCCGTCACCCGGGTGGTGCTGGACGACCGGCCCTTCCGTACGTCGCTGCTCCTCGACTCCAGCGTGGACGAGCCGGTCACGGTCGTCGTGGACGGCATGCCGTACGAGGTGCCTCCTCATGGCGCCCGGGTGGCCGGCCTGGAGCGGGACGTCAGCGTGGGCGGTGAGCCCGTGGACCTGTCGCCGCTGCGCAGGCGGGCGGAGGCGGCCACGATCAGGGTGCGGGCGGGGTTCCCGTGCCGGTGGAGCGTGACGGGCGCCGACGGGCAGGGCTGGTACCCCGAGGGCGCCCCGCCCAAGGTGGACGTCCACCGCAGGCCGTTCTTCCACGGCGACGACCTCGTGATCGCCGTGCCCGCCGAGCCGGTCACGGTGGCGGTGGCCAGGGGCATGGAGTACACCACGTCCGAGGTCGTGATCACCCCCGAGGCGGGTGCGGAGACGCTGGTCGAGCTGGCCCCCGAACGCCTGTACGACGCGGCGGCCCGCGGCTGGTACGGCGGCGACCTGCACGTACACCTCAACTGGATGGGCGAGGAGCCCGCCGCGCCCGAGCTGGCCGCGGCGGCGCAGCACGGCGAGGACCTGCACGTGCTCAACCTCGTGGCGGGCAACGTCGCGAGCGGGCGCGTCTACGACGTCGAGGCGCTGGAGCACTGGGTGGGCAAGGACCTGCCCTGGTCCGACGACAGGCACCTGGCCAGGCTCGGCGTCGAGTACCGCAACGACGTCGTCGGCCACCTGACCGCGTTCGGCCTGCGGGAGCCGCCGGGGCGCTACCACACGGGGTTCGAGGGCACGGTCGACTGGCCGCCGAACTCGGTCGCGCTGGAGGAGTTGCGGGCGCTCGGCGGGGTGACGGGGTACGGGCACCCGTTCCACACGGCGTTCTCCGACGACGACCCGCCGGATGTGATCCTCAACACCGGCCGCAACTGCGCGGCCAGGGAGATCGTCGCGGACGCCGCGCTCGGCCTGATCGACACCCTCGACGTGCTCAACCACTCCTCGCTCGCCGCCACCGCCACCGTCTACCGCCGCCTGATCGGCGCGGGCAACAGGCTCACGGTCACCGCGGGCACCGACGCCGTGCTGTCCTTCTGCCGCCGCAGCACCGCGTCCAGCCCGCCGGGGTGGGAGCGGGTGTACGCGAACGTCGCGGGCCCGCTCACCGCCGAGTCCTACGCCGAGGCGATCCTGCTCGGCCGCACGTTCGCCACCACCGGGCCGTGGCTGGAGCTGACCGTGAACGGGCACGGGCCGGGCGACACGCTGGAGCTGGCACCCGGGCAGCGGGTGGAGATCGTGGTCTCCTCGATCGGGCCCGAGGTCGAGTCGCTGGAGATCCGCACCGCCGACGGCGTCCTGGCGCAGGGGCCGCCGGGGCGGCTGGTCGCGTCGATGACGGCGGGCGAGCCGACGTACGTGGTCGCGGTCGCCTCGGGCGGGCCCCACCCGCGCACCGTGCACCGGTCGGGGGCGTACGCGCACACCAGCCCGGTGTACGTGGACGTCGCGGGCGGGCACGTGGCCAGGGAGGCGGACGTTCGCTGGTGCCTGGCGTGGCTGGACCGGCTGGAGGTCCTGCTGCGGCGGTACGGCACGTTCGAGACCCCCGCCCAGCTGGACGACCACCTGGAGCTGTACGAGCGCGCCAGGGCCGTCTACCGCGCCCGGCTTGCCTAGGCGAGACCCGCGACACGCGCGTGTCGGCGGAGTGGCTTCGTGAAGTCGTGGCGGGTCTATGATGTTGGAAACTGAAGCGGCTCCGGTCCCCGGTCGCCGCCGGGCGAAGCGTTCGGAGGTCGGCGCATGCTGGAGTCGCAGTGGGCCCGTGACACGTTCGGGCAGCGGGTGCCGGCGATCAGACAGGCGATCGCCGAGGCGCTGTCGGTCGCGCTCGACAACGCCCGCGACGCCCAGACGGCCGCGCAGACCGAGCACACGCACCCGTTCGGGTTCACGCTCATGTCGCGCAAGTTCGAGGCGCTGGCCAAGGCGTTCGAGGACATGGGCGACGTGCGGATCATCAAGCCCGCCGGGTCCCCCCACGAGCTGGTGGTGCTCGACGGCAAGCTGCTGTTCCCGTTCCGCTATGCCAAGGACCGCTCGATCGGCGTGATGAGCGCGCGCATCGGCGAGGGCCGCCCGTCGGCGCTGGTGCAGGCGCTGTTCAACCGGTTCGGGCCCGAGCCGCGGATGCGGCAGCTCTCGCTGCACGACCTCGCGCCCCAGGCGGTGCCGGTGGCCGAGGCGCTGTCCGACCTGCCCGACGACACGAGCCTGGTGCTCATCGCGTACGCGTGCAACGCGCACGCGGGGCTGCTCGACGCCTGGTGGGGTGAGGCCGAGCTGCTCGACCGCACCGGCAACCTGCGCTGGCACGTGTGCGAGCCGATCCCCCTGGCCCAGGACGCGACGACGGCCGGGCAGTCCGGGGCGCAGCCGGCCGCGTTCGACCAGGGCGCCCTGCCCACCCCGGCGCTCAACCCCCGCACCGGGGCCGGGCGGCTCACGGCGCCCGTCAGCGAAGTCGTGCCGATCACCAGGGCAGAAGCCGCCGGCGGTGAGTGAGGTCAAGACCGGCCCGCCGACCCCCCAAGCCGTCGCCGACGCGTTCGACGCCACCCGCCTCACCCAGGCCCGCCACCTGGCCGCGCTCACCAAGAAGGAGGTGGCCGAGCTCCTCGGCGTCTCCCCCGCCGCGGTCGGGCAGTACGAGGCGGGGGTCACCCGCCCGCGCCCCGATCTGGTCCCGTTGCTGGCCGAGGCGCTGGCCGTGCCGATGGCGTTCTTCCTGCCCGGGCGGCCGCACGGCAAGCTCGACGGCTCCATGGCCCACTTCCGCAGCCTGCGCTCCACCCGCGCCTACCAGCGGGCCAAGGCCGTGGCCTTCGTCGAGCAGGTGTGGGAGCTGACGTACGCGCTGGAGAAGCGGATCCAGCTGCCGGCCGTCGACCTGCCCGGGTTCGCGGGCGGGGAGATGCACTCGGCGCTGCCGCGCGACCCGGCGGGCGCGGCCCGCGCGCTGCGGGCCCACTGGGGGCTGGGCACCGGCCCGGTCAGCCACCTCGTACGCCACATGGAGTCCCACGGCATCGTCGTCGCCTTCCCCGGCCACGACCCCGACGCGGTCACCGTCGACGCGTTCTCCACCTCCAGCCTGCCACGGCCGATCGTGGTGCTGACCCCCAACCGGTTCGACGACATCTACCGCCACCGCTTCACCGCCGCCCACGAGCTGGGCCACCTCGTCCTGCACGGCGACACGGCGGCCGGTGACAGCCATCAGGAGCGCGAGGCTGACGCGTTCGCGGCCGAGTTCCTCACGCCGCGCGACAGCATCCTGCCGCAGCTGCCGCAGCGGGCCGACCTACGCAAGCTCGCCGAGCTGCGGCGGACGTGGGGGGTGTCGGTCGACTCGCTGCTCTACCGGTGCCGCGAGACCGGGCTGATCTCCGACTCCGCCGCCGGCCGCGCCTACCAGCGCCTGGCCGCCCTGCGCGACCAGCCGGGCTTCACCAACGAGCCCGTCTCCGGCTACCCCGGGGAGCAGCCGGTCCTGCTCGCCCACGCCTTCGACCTGGCGACCCGCGAGAGCGGCCTGACCGCCGCCACCCTCGCCCGGGAGCTGGCCTGGCCCATCACCCGCGTACGCGAGCTGATCGGCCTGCCCGACCAGCGGCCCTCACTGAAACTCGTCCTTTAGCCCCGCGCCGATGGCGTCCAGCTCCGCGACCGCCTCCGCGGGCAGGGCCAGGTCGGCGGCGGCGACGTTCTCGCGGAGATGGGCCGGGGACGAGGTCCCCGGGATGAGGACGATGGTGGCCGAGCGCTGCAGCAGCCAGGCCAGGGCGACCTGCTGGGGTGAGAGGCCCAGGCGGGCGGCCACGTTCCGGAGCGTCTGCGACTGGAGCGGGGTGAAGCCGCCCAGGGGGAAGAACGGCGCGTAGGCGATGTTCTCGGCGGCGCACCGCTCGACGAGGGCGTCGTCCTGCCGGTTGGCCACGTTGTAGAGGTTCTGCACGGTGACGACGGGCGCGATGGACTGCGCCTCGGTGAGCTGGGCCGTGGAGACGGCGCTGAGGCCGAGGTGGCGGATCAGCCCCTCCTCGCGCAGCTCCGCCAGGGCCCCGAACTGCTCCGCGAGCGACTCGTCGGTGGCGCCTTCGTGCGTGACCACGCGCAGGTTGACGACGTCGAGGACGTCCAGGCCGAGGTGCCGGAGGTTCTCGTGCACCGCGACCTTGAGGTCCGCGGGGTCCTGAGCGGGCATCCACTCCCCGTTGGGGCCGCGGCGCGCGCCGACCTTGGTGACGATGCGCAGGTCCGCCGGGTACGGGTGCAGGGCCTCCTTGATGAGCTCGTTGACGACCGCGGGGCCGTAGAAGTCGCTGGTGTCGATGTGGTTGATCCCCAGTTCGAGGGCTTCGCGAAGCACGGCGATGGCCTGGTCGCGGTCTTGGGGCGGACCGAAGACGCCGGGGCCGGCCAGCTGCATGGCGCCGTAGCCCATGCGGTTGAGGGTGAGGTCGTCCGCAAGCGTCAGGGCCTTATTCGACATTTCATGCTTTCCTCTCCGTGGACACTCTGCTGCTCCAGCTGGGAGTACCCGCTGTTCCAGGGTCGCAGGGCCCTGGTCGGACCTCGCCTTGGTCACCTTCACGCACAGCCTGGCCGCCTCACCGCTTGGGGCGGCCGTACGACATCCGCCGGAGGAACACCTCCGCCGGGCCCCGGTGGCCGACGGCGCGCAACCACTCGGCCAGCACGATCGACAGCAGCCAGACCCCGACGGCGATCCCGAAGGTGGCGGCGAAGCTCACGCCGTCGCGCAGGCCCAGCGTGAACGGGTAGAAGAGCACCACCCAGACCACGGCTTGGAACAGGTAGAACGTCAACGACCGCTGCCCCAGCGCCGCCAGGGCCGTGGCGATCCGGCCACGCCGGACCTTGACCGCGACGAGTCCGACGGCGGCGGCCATGCCGATGCCGCCCGCGTACCCGGTCAGGTCGTGCGCGACGGCGACCGCCCAGCTGACGGGGGTCGAGGTGGGCGTCCACACGCCGGCCGCGAGCAGCGCCGCGGGCAGCCTGCCTGCCACTGCCACGCCGATGAGGACCACGGTGACGCGGCGCAGCAGCGGCAGGTGCCGCTCGGGCTCGTCGAGGAACCGGCGCCTGGCGGCCCAGATGCCCAGCATCATGCCCGGCACCACCATGATGGTGGAGATCGCGGTCTCCACCGGCCAGGACGGAATGGCCGCGACGAGGTGCGCGGCGAACGTGGGCTCCATGAACTCCGCCATGTTCACCGGCCTCGCCTGGGCCGCCACGCTCTGCCAGGCCAGCAGGAGGGTCGCGGGGACGAGCGTCAGCAGGCCCGTCCACCACAGCACCGAATCCCGCGCTCGCACAAGGGGAGCGAGCACCAGCAGGGTCAGCCCGTACACCGCGATGATGTCGATGGGCACGAGCACCACCGTGTTCAGGAAGCCGATGACGATCAGCCAGAGGGCCCGGCGTCGCAGCAGGCTCCGGATCGAGGCCCAGTCGCCGCCCCTGGCCTGCCGGCTGTGGGCTAACTGCCCGAGCCCGTAGCCGAACAGGAACACGAACATGTCGCGGGCCTGGTTGTCGGCGAGCAGCGACTTGACGAACTTCGCCGCGGTATTTAACGCGGCGGGCCCCGCGTCCCAGTCGCCGACGAATGCCGGCGCGTGTGACAGGGCGATCAGCAGCAGCATGAAGCCGCGTGCCAGATCCGGCGCCAGCGCTCTCGCTGTGACGCCGGTGGGCGCCGTGAGCGTCATGTCGGTTTCCTTCCAGTTCCGCGTGCCGGGCCGCTGCTGCGGCCTGACGGTGCTGCTACGTCCTGTGGGGCCACGGCTCGCCGGGAGCCGCTTCGACGGAGATCTGCTGTGAGCAACGGCGCTGGGGTGTTCGACCGGCTGCCGTGCTCGACCGTCAGCGGCGTCAGCGGCCCCCCGCTCGCGACCTGTCGCGACGTCGGCAAAGGCTTCCCCGGCCCAGCACCCGCATGAAGATGGGCTTTCATCATCCCGCCATTCGCGATAGTACGCGTTCACTCGAAGCCAAAGGCTACGTTGCGTTTAAATTCTTGTCAATCATCTACGTACCGAGGATCGGCAGTTTCTACAGCTAGACGGCGTCAATGATTGCAATGGACCTGAAGCTGAATGCAACTCTCAAGCTGGCCTCTATTGCAATGGAGTGCGATCGAAGGCAATACTGGAGCGCCAGATCACAGGGACAGGAGCGCCAGGAGGCGAGCGCCGATGCCGGGAGGCAGGTTGACCCAACAGGACCGCCGGGACATCGCCGCAGGCCTGGCGAACGGGCTCGGCTACGCCGAGATCGCCCGGCGCCTGTCCAGGCCGACCTCCACCGTCAGCCGGGAGGTCAGCCGCAACGGCGGCCCCGGAGCGTACCGGGCCGAGCAGGCGCACCAGGCGACCGAACGACGTGCCCGCCGCCGCCGGCAGACCCCGCGATCAGCGCCCCTGGCCGCCAACACGGCGTACGGCCGCAACCCCGAAGAGATGCGCGACTTCGCGGAGCGCCTCATCGAGACACTGGTGCAGACGGGTGTGCAGCGGATGGCATCGAGGGTCCTGGCCTGCCTCTACATCACCGACACCGGCGCACTCACGGCCAAGGATCTCGCCCAGCGCCTCCAGGTCAGCCCGGCCTCGATCTCCACCGCCGTCGCCTACCTGGAGGAACAGGAGCTGATCAGGCGCGACCGCGACCCGCGGAGCCGTCGCGAGTTGTACAGCGTCGACAACGCTCTTTGGTACCGGTCGTTTCTGGCGAGCGCCCAGCGAAACTTCTTGCTGGCCGAGACCGCCCGCGACGGGGCACGCATCCTGGGCGCCACGACACCCGCCGGAGCGCGCTGTGAATTCGTGGGCGAATTTCTTCGACGTACCGGCGAGGACATACTCCAGACAGCCGAACGCTGGCAGCACCTTTTGATCCAACAAGCACGCGATAACCCTGAGTAATTCAACGCGATCCGCGGCCGCTCCGCCACGGTCGCCTATGCAGCGGCTGAACGCGGTCACGCCATGCGCCATCCGCACGAACTCGACGCCGGCGCCTGAGATGCTGGACTCAGCCCGGATGGGGCTGCCCGATTCGGGTTGCCGGTGCCGTCGCCTGACCTGCGGCAAGCAACCGCTCACCCGCTCACGTAAGGCCGATGCGAGGGGCAACTCTGGCCCGTCGTGGCTGCAGGGCGAGGGCCGCGACCCTATGGCGACGCGAACCGCTCTCCTCGCGTGCAGCCCTGAGCGCCCGCGCTTGGCACAGAGGGCGACCGGCGCAAGGACGCTTCAGCCGGTACAGCGGCGGGCGGCGGGCGGCGGGCGGCGGGCGGATTAACACGACGTTCTTTCGAGGACGGTCACGTCTTTCAGCAGCTTGCCGCGGAAGAAGTCAGAAGGGGAAATCTGGTCTCCCTTCGCAATCTTTTCCATGGGAATGGCCAGTTCGCCCGTAGTGACGAAATCCATGAAGGACTGGGCGATGGCCGTTACCGGGATTTTCACGCAGGCTTTCGGCAGGGTGTCGGCGGTGGCGGCCGGGCCTGAGAGCAGGGCGGCGCCGATGGCGGTCGCGGTCAGAGCGTGCTTGTACATGTTGCTTCCTTCGTAGCCGACGAGAAGATCAAAGTCGCGTTGTCGCCTCTGAGGCACCGACGCTCATCACGCCCGCGCCCGCGCCTCAACGAAAGGGCACCCCCAGCGCGAGCCCGCACGCCCCAGGCGGACGGCGGGCAAGTGCGAGCACCCACCCAGCCAGAGGGCGAGGCCGCGCGAACGCCTTTCACACACGCCCACCCAGGAGGGCGAGGCGGCGGGAGTATCCTTCACGCACGCGCCACGGCCAAGAGGCGGGCTTGCGTGAGCACCCTTCACACGAGCCCAGCCCGGAGGCGAGGCAGCGAGAGCGCCTCTCACGCACGTGTCGCGGTCCGCAGGCGAGGCAGCGAGAGCGCCCCTCACACACGTGTCATGGTCGGCAGGCGAGGGAGTGGGAGCGTGCTTCACGTACGTGCCACGGCCAAGAGGCGGGCTCGGGTGAGTACGTCGGCGATCGTGCGTACGCCGACGAGGGTTTCGCGGGGCATCGGACCCCACGTGTCCTCCATGGCGACGTGGAGTTCGGCGAGGTCCAGGCTGTCGGCCTCCAGGTCCTCGCGGAGTCGCGCGTCCGGCGTGACCCGGCTCGGGTGGACCTTCAGGATGCTGACGCAGCGGTCGCGCACCACGGTCAAGATCTCCTCGTCGCTCACACCGGGCCCCTTCCTCGTAGCGGTCTTGTCACTTAGCGTGGCCGGTCGCCCCAAAAATGGGCACTCGTGACGCGGAACCCGCCGTTAAGGAGTTGATCAAGTTTCGAGGGTCGTGACGGGCGCCCGCGGGACTGCGTACCTATCCTGAGCAGCACCTGATCTTGAGGGGGGATGGGCGTGGCCGCGCAGTCCGAGCCGTACCCGAGGCGGTACGCCCACGTGGCCGGGGTGGCGGTGCACCTGCCTGAGGAGAGCCTGACCACGCCGGAGCTGGAAAAGCTACTGGCCGCCCGTAATCCGGGTACGCGCATCCCTCGCGGCGTCATCGAGCAAGCCAGTGGCGTGGAGCGGCGGCACGTGGCCGCTCCCGGTCAGACGGCCGCCGGGATGGCCGCGGCCGCCGCCCGTACCCTGCTCGAGCAGACCGGGCATGTCCCGCCCGTCATAGACCTGATCATCTATGCGGGCGTGACCGTCGACGCCGTCGAGCCCGCCACCGCGCACATGGTGGCCGCCGAGCTGGGGGCGACCTGCCCGGTATTCGATGTACGCAATGCATGCAACAGCGTTCTGAACGCGGTCGAGTTGGCCGACACGCTCATCACGGCCGGCCGCTACCGTACGGTCCTCATCGTGTGCGGGGAGGTCGCCACTCCGGCCATCCGCTGGCAGGTCGAGTCGGACGCGGACTTCGTCGCCGCCGGGCCCTCCTACACCGTCTCCGACTCGGGGACGGCCATGCTGCTGGAGGCCAGTGCGGTGCCCGGAGTGCTGGGGCACCGGTTCTGCGCCAGTTCGGCGCACTGGGACGCCGCCGTCCTGCCGGTCACGCGTTCCATCTCGGCCGGTTATCAGGTGGGCGTGTTCACCGTGGATCCCGTGGGGCTGGCCGTCGGGGTGCACAAGCTCGACCGGTCCGTGCTGCGGGCGCCGCTGGCCGAGCGCGGGCTCGACTGGGACGACATGGCGGCGATCTGCGTGCATCAGGCGTCCCTGTCGTCCTTGCACACCTTCTGCGAGGCGGCCGGGATCCCGCTGGGGAAGGTGGTGGTGACCATCGCCGAGCACGGCAATCTCGTCGCCTCCACGATCCCCGTGCAGTTGCACCAGGCGGTCGAGTCGGGCCGGGTGCAGCGGGGCGATCTGGTCGCGCTGGTGGGGGTGGCCAGCGGGGTCAGCGCAGGGACCGTGCTGCTGCGCTGGTGACGGCCTCCAAGACTCCCGGCATCGAAGGGCTGGAGGTTCTCGGAGAACGGTGACCGGCGTCGAGGGGCTGGGGTTCCCGGGACGGCGACCCCCGCAGAAGGGCTGGGGGTTCCCGGGACGGCGACCCCCGCAGAAGGGCTGGGGGTTCCCGGGACGGCGACCCCCGCAGAAGGGCTGGGGGTTCCCGGGACGGCGACCCC